>NZ_JBPWAP010000031.1:0-60876 GCF_051776705.1 Bacillus cereus group sp. BceL291
TATATCAATTAGCTGAAAATGATGGGACGCCGTATGACGGGAAACTGTCACGTACGGTGTTAGGTGGGGGAAAAGGTGGAGATGATATCAAAGCTTTACCTATCACGCACAGTTTGGAAGCAAATTTAAAAATCTTGGCGGAGAATGGGTGAAGTTCAAATTACGTGGAGGTAATAGAATTAATCCCTTTGATCTTCCAAAGATTACTTCATCTACAGAGGAACTTGATGCTGGAAGTGTTTTGTTAGTTAAAATCACACAATTATTAACTATGTTTAGGCTTATGTATCCCTCAATGACAGATTTAGAAGAAGATATAATTTCTAAAATTGTTATTGAAGTATATAAGGACAAAGGCATTGATTATGATACAGATACTACCAAAATTGGTGTAAAAGATGTCCCGATTATGGAAGATTTGTACAATAAGTTGGATGAATATAAGGAAAAGGATAAAGAATTGTATGCTGAAATTAGAAATTTCCATACAACATTAGAAACATACACATATGGTTTGTATAGTAATTTATTTAATGGCTATACAAACGTAAATATTTCGAATGATTTAATTGCTTACGATATTTTTGATTTAAATAATAACGAAAAAGTCCAACGTATTATTTATTATAATTTACTGTCTCATACCACATATGAGCTTCTTAAAGGAGATAAAAGGTCAACCCAAGTTTATATAGATGAAGCCCATGTAATTGCTGATCCTAAAGTACCACTAGCTATGCAATATGTATACTTTATGATGAAAGTCTTACGTTCCTTCAATGTTGGAATTACACCAGCAACACAGTCTATAAAAGATTTTATGAGTGCAAAAGATGAAAAGCGAAACTACGGTGAGGCTGTTATTAGTCAATCTGTACAAAGGTTATATCTTCCTATGACACAAGAAGAGGTAACTTATCTAGAAAAAGAATTATCTCATGAGTTTTCAGAACAGGAGAAGACGACATTAGTTGTACGAGAAGGAGATAAGGATAAACAGGCTGGTAAAGGCATTCTATTCTCAGGGTCTAAGAAAATCAAAGTAGAAGTACAACTAACGCCTTTAGAAAAACAATTATGGTTTGAAAATAAAAAAATAGAAGATATAGCAATATAGATTGGTGAGATCTCGATGAATAGTAGAAATGGAAGTTACATTACGTATCTATTGTTTAAAAATCCGTATATTTTAGCGTTTTTCCTATTGCTTATTTTTACGTTCGGATTAATGTCTATCTTTTTCTTTGCCGATGCTGGAAGTAAAGATAATTCCCAAGATAATAATATGGGCAATGGAAGTTATATGTGCACAGAGGGACAAGTAAATGAAGGTGTGTATATGAAGGCCTTTGAAAAGGCTGGTGTGTTTACTGGAAAGGGGAAAGATTTTATTCAAATTGCTAGGAAAAATAATATTGATCCAGTTCTTCTTACAGCAATTGCTTTCCATGAAACAGGAAGAGGTACATCTAACGCTGTGAAAAATAAAAATAACCCCGGAGGAATCATGGGGAAAGGCGGTTTACGTACATTTTCAACACTAGATGAAGGACTAGATTATATGGCTGGAAACTTATTCAGATTATATATATCGCAAGGACTTGTTACGATACCACAAATCGGAAATAAATATGCGCCTGTTGGAGCTTCTAATGATCCTACAAATTTAAACATTCATTGGGTTCCTATAGTTACAAATATGACTAATGAATTAGGCGGTTTATCAATGAATTGTCAAGCGGTGGGTCAAGGATCTGGCGGTGTAGTTATAGATGGAAGTGGAAATCAAATTTTTGATCCTAACGTTGTGTATAACAGTATGGCAAAATTCTTAGGGCAAGCATATGTGTGGGGTGGAGCATCCCCAACAGGATTTGACTGTTCCGGTCTAATGCAATGGAACTTTAGACAGACTGTTGGTATTAATCTACCAAGAACAGCCGAAGAACAGTATCATGCAACAGCAAGGGTCAGCAAAGAGCAACTTAAAGCTGGTGATTTAATATTCTTCACCGGAACGTATGTCGGGAAAACTGTTACACATGTGGGAATGTATATTGGAAACGGAAAAATGATTAATTCGAATAATTCAGGTGTAAAGATAGATGATGTCTTTTCGCCTTATTGGGGAAAGTATTATTATGGTGCTGGAAGAATAACTCATAAATAAAATATGAGGTTATAAGGTGAAAAAAATGAATAAAAGCCAAAAAAAAATACCGATTATAAATTTCCTTTTAATTTTATTTCTAGTTATTTCATCACTTTATTCTTTCTCAGTTTATAAAAAGAATAAAGAGATAAATAATGATATTCATTTATTAGAAGAAAAATTAAAAAAGGAAAAAGAAATTAGTGTTATTTACGATAGATCAAAAGAGTTTATTGAAAAGTCTAGTATTGCTGATCATGGGGATATGTTAACTGGACAAGCAAAGGAAATGTTTGAAGATGCAATTAAGCAAAAAGAGCGTGAGGGTGCTGAAGACAGTCGCTCTCACTCTATTTTAGAAAGGACAGATATAGATCATATCTTTGCTGTGAAAACAGGAGATAACACAGCGAAATCATATGCAATCTATAAATCTATCTATAATTCGAATCCATACGCAACAGATTCAATGCCCCAGCAAGTAATGACTTTAACAATGATTGTTGACTGGGAAAAAGTTAATGGAGAATATAAAGTTTCTGATTATAGAATTAATGTCTTAAAAAATAGTTTGGATGATTATCTAAAAAGTTTAGAAAAATAATCTTAAAAGCTGGTGATTATTGTGAATGACCTATCAGACAAAATTTCTACTTTTTACTTTTCAGTAAATAAAAAGGTAAACAATTTAATTGAAAAAACTATAGATCAAAATCTTGATAAAGAAAAAAAGGTCTTTTATAGATTGTATCAAAGAGATCCTAATGATTCTGAAATTCTCGAAATTAAAAAAACTATCATAATGAGAAAAGGAATTTCATTATTTGCTGTAATCTTTTTAATCATGATGGGTCTTATAAGTATTGCAAGTTAAAGGAGAAACCGCTATGAAACTAAAAAAGATGTATCAGATCTTATCTATAGTTCTTTTAATATTTGTCGCAATGAATACTAATCTTACTACAGCGTATGCAAAAAAAGGTGAATTTTACGATCAAAATAAAAAGGCTATTGAAAAAGAAATTAAAAATAAAGACAAACAAGAGTTTATAAAAAACTATGATTACAAAGATAATTACTTTGATTGTGGGACATTTGATGTTTCTTGCAAAGTTTCGGGATTGGCTTATGAATCAATTATTGGAACAATAAAAGTAACATACGATAGTTTGAAATCAACTGTAATTAAACCAAGCGATATAACAGGAAATAAAGAATTTAAAAAATACAAAAATGCATTTAATAGCCTATCTTCAACTATGTTAGCTATATTCTTGATGTGGCAAATATTAAAAATCTATTCCATGCGGTATGTAGAACCCGATGGGGATGGTTTTTTGGTAATCAACGAAAAGATGATTATGACTCTTACAGCTGGGGTGCTATTAGGTATATATGATCCGTTTATAAATTGGGTATTGGGATTTCAAGAAGTAATTGTAACATCAGTGTTGTATGAACCAATCAAAATGGAAGAAGTCGTTTTAATGATATTTATAAAAGGTTCATTATATGGTTTCTTCATTGCATTGATAGTAATGTTTGTTTTGTTTGTATTCGCATTAGCGTTTATGTATAGATTTGTTTTGTTTGGACTATTATATGTCATTGGAGTAGTAGCGATCCCAACAGCACTAAATGATGAATACAATTACTTCTCTTTATGGATTAGATTATTTGTAAATAATAGTGTTACGTTGTGCTTACAAGCATTAACGTTTTCATTAGGTTTTATGGCGCTAGTAAAGAATAATGCTTTTGGTCATGGTGTTTCATTTACAGTAGCGTTTGCGTTCTTTATTTTGGCCTTAGCAATTCCTCATTTACTTGGACAATTGGGTGCAAGTACAGGTTCTAGTAGAGCAATGGGACAATCCTTACGTTACCTTTCAAGGAGAAGATAAAGGGAGAGGACTTTATGAAGATAAAAAACATAATACTTGTTGGTGCATTAGTATTTACCACTTTAGTTGGTTGTGAGGATACAAATAAAAAAACAGAAACAAATGAAAAAGTATTTTTTAGCGAAAATGATATGAAACAAGCAAAAAATATCATAGAAAAGGTATTTTACACGTATGAGAATCATCAAAAACAATTAACAATGGATGAGTTTGAAGAAGCAAATAAGTCTATTGCTCAGGATATATCCGAACAATTAAAAGATGCGTACTTTGATGATGTAGAAGTCAATATAGTAGATAATCATCATGTACGTTCAGGAAAAGATGATTTTTTAGAAGATCCTAATAATTGTTATAAGAAAGAAGAAGGAGCAATGCTAGGTACGTATGATCCAGAATGCTTTTTAATTTATAAATTTGAAGGGAATAAGGTAAAATTACAATCCCCTAAAATTGTATATTATAAAAATATTAATGTGCATGAGTTAATTATTCCGATGACTTATGAGGGAAAAGATTTAATATTACCTTCGTTCCATTTTGTAAAGACCAAAGAAGGAATGAAATTAATTCAAGGATTAGGAATTAGTTCAACGATCTTGAATGATTTTAAAACTTTAGAAGATAAAACAGTAGAGGAACTTAAGCTTGAAAAACAATCTAAAACACTAAAAGAAATAAAGATGTATAACATTTTTTAAGAAATATGGTGGTGATAGAACGTGCGAGTTAATATTAACAAATTAGCAAACATAGAAATTGAAGATAATACACTCAAATATCGGATTCCAATAACAGAATTAAATCAAGATGATCTTAATATTATTGAAAAAAATCTTAAAAGAAAAATACAGAGTATAGATAATGATCCACATTATTTAGTTCCATTTGAGATGCAAATATTAAATGCATCTTTAATACTTTATTATGACATGGAGAAATATAAAAGTTTTGAATACCTTAGATCGTTAGAATTTAGTGAGCAATTAAAATATTTTTCATCCATGATTCAAATAGCTAAAAATAGTGTGCATACAAAAACTTTATGGAATAAATATAATTTTGTTTTAGACGAATATGAAGACAAGATGAAAGTAGTTATTTATGACACAACTGATTTGAAAATTTATGACATAAAAGACTCACTAATTGGCGTTAAGGAGTTAATTTTGTTAAGTCTAACAAAATTAACTCAAATTTATGGAAAACCACGCCGTACGGACTTTATAGATCCTAGTGATGAAATAATTCAATTTGCGGAAACCTTGTTACAAATTGAGGATCTTGAAGATCTAGATCATTTTGTTAATACAAAAATGATCCAATCAGAACACTTTGAACCTGAAGAAACGGAAGTAGAAGAAGAAAAGGTTACTAAGGATAAAAAATGGAGTTTAAAGTTAAAAAGTAATAAAAATGATATAAAAAAAAGAGAAAAGAAACAGCAACAGCAAAAGAAAAAGAAAAAAAATAATAGCAAAAAAACCTATATCATATTAGGTAGTGTTATAATATTAGCCATAGGTTTAAATTTTGCCCTTACTTCTTTAAATGATAGTAAGAGTGCGGAAAAGAATAAGCAAAATGCAAAGAAACAGTATCATGCTGAAGTCTTAAAGAAGAATAAGCTTGATAATAAACCATTGAGCCAAGACGAAAAGGATAAACTGTTTGATGCATATCAAATAGCTTTAATAGGCGAAAATCAGAAGGCAATTGAATCATTAGAAAACATTGGATATGAAAACCTTCGAAGCGTAGACCAACAAGTATTAGATAATTTATACAAGAAAACGGATCAGGTATATAAATTATTTGATAAGAAGCCTTCTCTTGTAAAAGGTATTGTAAATGAAATGCTGGCAAATAATAAAGGTGACGAATTATTAAAGATTCAAGAGAAAATGGAATCTAAAAGTCCATATGTAGATTTTGAAGTTGCATATATTAATAAGGACTGGAAAAAGGTTGTTGAATTAAAAGATGAAGTAGATTTAAATGGAAGAAGAGAAAAACAGATTGTAGAAGCGTTTACGTCTCTGAAGAAATACAAAGAAGCTAAAGATTTTGCTCAAAAGGTCGGAAATCCTGTATTGTTAGAAGAGATAAAAGCTTTCTCTGAATAGAGGTGTGAAAAGGTGACATTATTAAAAAAAATTGATCATACAGGTAGAATTACTTTGCCAAAAGACTTATGTGGCAAATTTGGTTTAAAAAAGGATGATCAAGTAGAAATAACGCATGATGAGCAGTTTATTAAAATTAGAAAGCATCAACCTGAGTTTGTTTGTGCGGTGACTGGTAAAATAACAGATCAAGGACAAACAATCGGGAACGCTTTTATTTCCTTTGAAGGCATAGAACAAATCTTACAAGAGCAAGAGCATTTAAAAGAAAAAGAAAAAAAGTAAAAAGCAACCCCTACTTATAGATAGGGTTGCTTTTTACTTTTTTATTTAATTAGTTTTAGATTCGCTTACCGCAATGATATTACATTTTTTCTTAAACCTTCTTTTAACTTCTTCTTTTAATGGTAGTGTTATATTTTTCTCTGAGAAAGCTTTAACTGTGTGTTCTTGCACTTCAGTATGATCTTCAATCTGATATGTAATAATATAAGTTTTGGCTTTAAGTTTATTCATGTGTCCCCAATCCTTGTCTTCTATTTAGTATTAAATTTGATTTTACGTATGTAAGTTGGTTGAATTTGGTTTATATTACCACTTGAATTAATGCAATTAGTAGTTTATTCTATAACTTATCAAAGTTCAAAACTATTATTCTAATTATAATGATATATGTATTTTGGGAATTATCACTCTCCTATTATTACTCAAACAATTAAATTGTAGATTTCTTCTCCTGTATACTAAAATAGTACATTTACCAACATCTTATTAAATTTTATAAATTCTAGTATAACTTGATTATAAACTACATATAGTTTATAATCAAATACGAATGTAAAATAAATATGGTTTAAATTATAAATAATGAAATATATAGATATTTCATTATTAGAGAATTGTTAAATTGGAGTCGAACCCTGTTTACTTTTTTTTAGTTGCTTTATTTAGTTCTTTTTTTGTAAATTTAATAACTGAAGACTCAAACCAATATGGAGTTTCAGCAATAATAATATCCGCATCAATTATCTTTCCACGTTTATAATAAGTATGGAATTTCCCCTGTGAATATGGAACTCCGCTCTGAGTTAAATATTCTGAGAACATTTTTTGATTATATATTTTTTCTTTATGAAGATCTTCCTCAGAAATTTTTAATATGTCTTTTTCTGATATTAAATTTGTATCTTGTTGAAAGAATTTAATAATAGTTTGTAGTGCAAATAAGAGATCATTATCTTTTAAATGTGTATACAATGTATTCATATTAAATGAATATAAACAAGGATCGTTAATAAAAAGTGACAGTTGATAAAATGTATCTTCAACATTGGTCAATGGACATAGAGTACCGTTCATTCTTTCTTTAACCTTTGGGTATTTTTTATAAATTTCTTCAAGAGATTTTTTCAACAGAGTTCCCCCCTTTCGGCACATCCTCATAAGAGTAATGTTCAAATAAATGTGTATGACTTAACTTTTGAAATACCAATTTAATTTTTCCCCAATCGCTTTTTTTCACTCAATATTGTTAAACAAATTTTGTTTAATTTTTTTACAGTTTTATTTCCTACAAAAAAACATTTTCCATTATTTTTATATAATTAGATATATATGTAAGTTTCGAGTGTGTTTTATAAGAAAAAACACGCTTTTTTGTGTACTATTTCAGAGTATCAATTGATGTTTATAAATTCAACAATATATGTATAAAAAATAAACAAAATATGATATAATTTTAAAAAAGGAGGAATCTACAATTGAGAACTTTTTTTGTTAAAAGATTGTTTGGTTATCCCTTATTATACGCTTTCATTTGGTATTACCTATATCAAAATTTTACAGATTTGTATTTCGTTAATATTACTGTAAGGCAAATTAACAGTATCGTAAGAGAATTCCCTTTTATTTATAGTAACATGAGCACATATTTTATATTATTTGGTTTTATATTTGGATATATTTACTCCACTATCTCAACGCTTTTAAAAGCAAGAGAATTTAGAGGAATATTGTTTGTATGTGTATTATCTACTAAGACATTGTTTGCTATTATGACTATTCCTTTTGGCATTATCTTTTATTTAGTAGAGTGTATTTCCCTTATTATTATTATGACAAGTTTATTTCTATTTAGAAACATGAAATATAGATATCTAGTCAATTAATCATGTTCGTGTTTTGCAAAAAAACATAGATGATAAAATTTCAATTACCGAAATGATACTATAAAAATTTGAGGTGAGGAAGGTGAACATTTTTAGGGGGATTTACGAAAGATTATTTAAAACAATTTCGATTACCCTTATGGTGATCCTTTTTTTATGTTATTTTGCTGAAATTGTTTATCCTGAATTAATACGTAGTTGTTGGAATCTTTTATTTGTAATTATTATGGGATATTTAGTTTTGACAATTCTATTCTTTGCACTTCATAAAAATGAACCTATTGTTGACGAGTCAGAAGATGACAAAAAATCTTAATACAAGGTGCATAATACGTATGAACAATTTTCTGTTTGCTTTTATTATGTTATGTGTAATGGGGATCATTGATATAAGTTGGTCTTACCTTCAATACAAAAAAAAGAAAACTAATAAATTAACAAGGAAAAAATAAATTGTAGGAAGGGATTTATGTGAAAAAACATTTTCCTAAAAAAAGAGTTTTATTAAACTGTGCAATTATTGATGATGATCTTAATTATAAAGAGGTTACTAAGGCTTTTTGCCCTAGATGTTCAGAAAGTTTGTTATTGGCTGAACCTTGTGAGAAAAGATATGGGTATAGATGCCCTATTTGTAAAGTAGGTTTTAAACATTGTAGGGATAGAAGTCAGTATAGAGATTATCTCATTGTGTTTAGTAAAATTTACGATGAAGATAATAAAATTAGATGGAGTATTTGTTTGAGTGAATGGAGTTTTATTGGTAGAGATAAGCCTATTTATAAAAAATTCTATTATAAATTAGTTTATAATAAAGAGTCGAAGCAATTGTACATATTCACAAAAACCCCTAAAGGGAAAAAAACTAAGGTTAGCCCTATATCTAATGGAGCAATTGCTAAATGGGTTAATAAAGATCATTTTGATATAATACTCAAAGATAAAAATTATAAGCATTATATGAATACGCTAAAAAAAGAGTTGCCGAATTGGATGCACAATAAAGAAATAGATATTTATAACTTTGTTAGTCTTATTAGGTATCCAGTTTTAATGAATCTACCCCATCTATCACATTTTCCACTTGGAAGATGTACAAGGTTAATATCTCCTGTAGTGAAGAAGAAATTATTAAAATGCGAGAAAAGTATATATTCTTTATTTCAAGAATTACATGGATTTAAACCTACTAAATCAGAAATAAAAATAATAACAGAGAATAGTTTGAATCTAGTAATGTATCCAATTCTAAAAAGAATAATAAAGGATAATAATCATGTAGTAAATGTTTTAAAAAGTATGAGTGAATGGAAAAATACAGATTGTTTTTCACTATCTCAATTCTATTTTAAATATTTCTTGAATCCTAAATGTCGAGTAAAGGAATGTAATCTTCTAATAAACTTACAAGTAATAAGAGGCCTATATGATACAGAGACAGCATTTGTTAGAGCCATGATTAATACGATACATAGAGTCAGTTCATATGAAAGATTAGAAATGTTTATTTTGCACTCAGTTATGTATCTTACTGAACACCAATTTGAAGATAATCATGGGATTTTTAGAAATGCTAGAGATTTTCAAACTATTCATGACGGTTTGATGCATATGGATTCTTATTTACATCTTTGTGGAATAAAATTTCATTACTCAGAAGAAGAAATTTTAAAATTTGAAAAAGAAATGAAAGGATTTAAATTTATATTACCTAAGAGTGGTGAAGATTTATATAAAGTTCATTGTGATTTAAGATTATGTGTAGATCTATACGCTCGATATATTAGTAATGGTGATGGGTATTTAATTTTCTTAGAGAATGTCACTAAAAATAAAGTTGAATATTGTCTAGAAATAAATAATAAAAATCAATTAAAACAAGCAAAAGCCTTTTGTAATCAATATCCCAATAGTAATGTTGCTAATATAATTGCTCAGTATTGTAAGGGGATTAGAGTGTCAATTGCAACTAATGATCTGAGTTCATATGAAAGTTTATCAGTGAGTTAGTTTAAAATATTTAATGGGTATCAAATACCCTTTTAGGTGTTTTTATTTAATTAAGGGTATAAGGAGGATAAGAGAGTGTTAACACACCTTAAAAGCTATTTTAATAAGAATTCAAAGAGGGAAAAAGAAATGAATGCTTTCTCAAATGAAAGGAACGTCCATTTTTTTAAGAAAGGGGAAATCCATGTTTCAAAATTAGAAAAGCAACTAATTGGATTTTCAGAAGAACAGGTATTCAAATTAGGATATGATGTGTTAACAGATTCAATCCTTATAATAAGGAGGTTTAGTTCTCTGATAATGAATCCTAGTTATATTGAGATTATTGATATAACACATAGTCAGGTAATCTCTTGGATTTATATGATTAGTAATAGTATCCATAATATATCCGATCATATAAAAAGAAAGGACTCTAATTATTTAAGAGAAGAGATAGCTAAAGCATTAAGGGTGTTATATTCAATACAACAGTATGATGAAAAGTTAAAATGTTTAGTACCAATTTTCACAGCCAATATCGATGCTAATTTTATTAGATAAGTAGCAATATGAATCATTATAATAGGAGGATCGTGAATGTTTACGGAAAACGATGATACTTTGATTGTCCAAGTTAAAATGTTTTGGTTTCATGTTTCGTTAATTGCTATAGGGTATTCTATTTATCATTGGTGTATATCCTAAAGGTAAAAGTCTTCTTAGTATAGATAACCCTTATATATTATAAAATCACCAGCATCTTAAAAAGGCGCTGGTGATTTTATTTAAAAAAGGAAATTAGTAAATTCTTCAGCACTTATGAAGCCAATCTGTTGATAAGTTTTTGCATCTTCTTCATTAATTTTGAAAGGACTTTCTTTATTTAATAAATGCCCTTTCGCTAGGTCAAATTGGCTTTTATGAAGCACCATAACAGGGTTTTCTTTGCTAGAGTCTTGAATTTTCGGGACTTCAACTTTTGTATAATCACTCTTTAATTCATAGATTTTATCATCATCCAAAGTAACATAAATAGTATGGGTATTAAACGGGATTTTCATTGTAAATGCTCCTTTTTAAAAGATTTTATTATTTCTATTTATAAGATTTTTAGTCAGATAAGACCATTCTCCGATTTTTAGATCTTAATATTTGTTCATACTTCTCATGTAGTAATTCTTGCGTAATAGCTTCAGGGAAAAAACCCTGTTTTTCTATTAAAATGTTTTCAATTATACATTGTCTACGTGTCCAATATACATAAGCTTGTCTTTCAGTTTGACTAAGTTTATAAAATTGTTTAGCATCTTCTTTGGTTGCTTTAGAGCATTTAGAAGCTTCTTTAAATATGTTAAATGTAGTATAGTGACCGCTTCGTGCTTCTCTGACTTCTTTTAATAGTAGATATAAATCAAATATATTATAGGACTTTAGGGACTCTACAGAGCCTTTAGCATCATCTAAAGAAACTGTTTTTTGAAGGTTGTTAAATTTAAATCTACTATTGCCATCATAAATCTTTAATACTCGATTTTTTGTATCATATAATTTAGCATCACAGTATGTACACTTCAATTTGGTAAGATCCTTTTCAGGATTAGTTAAAATTTTCTCTCCACAATAAGCACAATATTTCAATTTGTTCACTCCTTCTCACCATATACCCTTTTATACAATTTTAAGGCAAAAAGGGTATATGGTATACATTAAATTTTAATTAAAATTTAAAATATAGTTTTGAAAGTATATATGTAACAGAAGGAAGAAATATCATTAAAAATAATGTACCATAATACCAAACTTGATCACTTTTACTATCTTGAATTCCGAACCATCTATTGAGTCTATCATAGTGATTAATAAAACTTATAAATAGTTTTTTGATTGGGTTATTTTTTCGCTTATATTGTGGTAAAATGGGTTCATCAGTTGTTAGTTTAAGTAGTACATTTGACATTTGAATCATCCTTTCAAATTTAAGTGTATTTGTATAAAAGACTCTTTTTGGCTTGGCGGTTGAAAAGGAGTCTTTTTTTATTTGTTTATTTAATATACTTTTTTAATAATGTTTCTCTAAAAATTTGTGCACGCTTTTTATTTTTATCCTCGCATTCTTGGTCTATTAAGTCCCAAACTTCTTGCGGTAAGGTAACTGATATCTTCTTTGTAACTCCCATACTAGGTCTTCCAGCACCTTCTCGCTTTCCTCCATGTGAACTCATTTTCTCACCTCACATTTTTGTTAGGTTCTATAATTTTTATTTCTTTTTTGTTTCAAACCAAAATACACTGTAAAAATCAACTTTAAATTGCTCCTTACAACTTTCACAATTCATTTCAAAATTCCCTCCAAGATCACCCACATCTAAATAGTCATCGTAATTATCATGGATATGTTTACAGTGTGGACACTCAATATACTCCGCTTTATGCATTTTCCTATTCCTCTTTTCTATAAAAAATTTTTCTCGCTATAAACATTAAAGTTTGTATTAAAAAACTTGATTTAAGTTACCTTTATTATACATGAAAAAGGTAACTTAAATCAAGTGAAATATTAGTTTTAGCTATATTATTATTTTGTAAGTTCTTGTTGATATTTTTTTGCAAGTTTATAAAAGGTATCTTTTTTTAAGTTACATTCAGCCATTGCTTTGACTGCGGTAATTTCTCCAGCTTTCCATCGATTATAGGATTTAATGAAATCATCAGTTATTGGGATAGCTGGTCTTCCTAAGTGCTTACCATTTTTTCTTGCTAAGGCGATTCCTTCAGCCTGCCTTTTATGTGTGTCCTCTCTTTCTTTTTGAGCAAAGGCGGAAAGAACAGTTAGTGTAGATTTTTTTATGGCAACTTGAATAATGTCATTAGTATGATCATCAGTATGTATTAAGTTAATATACGGTTCTTCTATGAATTTAAGATTTATTTTATTGTTTTCATAGAACTTAAACTCTTCTAATGTATTCTCCATGTTTCTTCCAAGTCTGGTGAGAGAATCAAATACAATTGTATCACCGGAACGAACTAGGTGATGTTTTAACATCTGATAATTTTCACGATCCATATTACTACCTGTTTTTTTGTCGACAATAATATCACGTTCCGCTATTCCTAATTCTTTCATCTTTTCTATTTGTCTACCTTCATTTTGATCTTCACTAGATATACGTACATAGCCAAAAATTTTATGTTCCATTTTATACACCTCAAAAATATTATACTAAATGTATCGGAAAAGGTATATTGTATTTAAGCGCTATCTATAAAACTAAAATAATACCTTTGTCGACATATATTTTAGGCTGTTATGTAGTATCTGAAAAGGTATACCTTTTCAGATATGTATTTGGTTGATTCTATAATTAATTGGTTAGGTTAATATAAAAAAACAGGTATTCAAGAATACCTGTTTTGAAAATATTAAACATAGATTACTATGATTAGGAATATTGATCCAATAACTAATAGAATAAATTGTACGATATTTATTAATCTATTAAACTTTAAATTCTTATTAATTCCATTTAAAGAGTCCATCAATAAAGCTAATAATGAATATATTATTATTAATACTGTTATAGTCATAGTGTTGTATGATCCTTACCTTGTATAGTGTCTTTTTGTATTGTTTCCCTCATTTCTAATAGTAAGTACATAATACCTATTACCCAAAATAATGTAACAACTATTTCTTCCAATTCGAGCCCCCCATTTGTTATTTACTAGATTTTCGTCCCACATAGAAAAAGAAGATAAAAGTAATAATAGAAATAATGATTAATAAAGTATTATCACTAAAATTATATGAGAAAATATCCCCTTGTAGTCCATCTAGGTAATTATCTTTTATTTTACCATATGTAAAATTAATAGTATCTTGGTTAAATTTATAAACTACTATTAATATTATTGATGCTATTAATCCCAATAAGGAACTAAGGAGAGCTTTTAAATATCTTGTCTTTTTGTCTGTTTGTTTACTATAAATATAAAATAGCAATAATAATAACGTACTCAATATAAAATATCCGATAAGTGCAAAGAAAAAATTCATTTTTTATCAATCTCCTAAAGTTCATAATATTAAAAAGAAGAAAGGAAACTTTTTTGCTTCCTTTCTCTTGTTATTTCTTAATTATTGATACATAAATTGAATATTTAATACAGCAATGGTGTTTTTCTTAGCCTGTGCATCCCAATAAATGCTGATTCCAAAGTATTTCCCACCATAGTTTTTGCTAATCATTTTATCAATATCACGATAATTATTTGATGAAGTGCTGAATTTTTGAACATTTACTACAGCTACACCCATTTGTGTATTTTTTGGTAGATATGATGGTATATTATTTTCATTCCATAAATCCAATTTATACAGTTCTTCTTTTGCATCTAGTTCTAAAATATCTCCACTTGCAATATCTTGTACTAAGCTATCAAAATATGATTTTTTGATTCCATTATAACTTCCATAACTACCTAACTTACTTCTTAAATTATGATTAAACCCTGAAGTTTTTGGTGGCTCTACATAGAATGGATCTTGTGTTTCAGGCTTCGTCTCAGGCTTCGTCTCAGGTTTAGTCTCAGGCTTCGTCTCAGGCTTCGTCTCAGGCTTCGTCTCAGGTTTAGTCTCAGGTTTAGTCTCAGGCTTCGTCTCAGGCTTCGTCTCAGGCTTCGTCTCAGGCTTCGTCTCAGGTTTAGTCTCAGGCTTCGTCTCAGGTTTCGTCTCAGGCTTCGTCTCAGGCTTCGTCTCAGGCTTCGTCTCAGGCTTCGTCTCAGGTTTAGTCTCAGGCTTCGTCTCAGGCTTCGTCTCAGGTTTCGTCTCAGGCTTCGTCTCAGGTTTCGTCTCAGGCTTCGTCTCAGGTTTAGTCTCAGGTTTAGTCTCAGGCTTCGTCTCAGGCTTCGTCTCAGGCTTCGTCTCAGGCTTCGTCTCAGGCTTCGTCTCAGGCTTCGTCTCAGGCTTCGTCTCAGGTTTAGTCTCAGGTTTAGTCTCAGGCTTCGTCTCAGGTTTAGTCTCAGGCTTCGTCTCAGGTTTCGTCTCAGGCTTCGTCTCGGGTTTCGTCTCAGGTTTCCCTTTGTCTTCGCCGGATGGTTTGCCAAGATCTTCAGGCTTCGCTTTGTCTTCGCTAGATGGTTTGCTAGGATCTTCAGGCTTCGCTTTATCTTCGCTAGATGGTTTGCTAGGATCTTCAGGCTTCGCTTTATCTTCGCTAGATGGTTTGCTAGGATCTTCAAGTTTCCCTTTGTCTTCGCTAAATGGTTTACCAAGACTTTCAGGCTTCGCTTTGTCTTCGCTAAATTTTTCGCCAAGATCTTCAAGTTTCCCTTTGTCTTCGCTAAATGGTTTGCCAAGACCTTCAGGCTTCGTCAGACTCGCTAACTTTTCGACAATGTTATTGGTAGAAGGTTGTTCTTTTGTAGGTTCTAAGGAAACAATTAATTTATTTGATGGTTCAGTGTTATTATGGTTAATTGTTTCAGGGGAAGGTTCTACAGGTTTTTCTTCTGTCACTACTAAATCAGAATGAGGTTCTTCTTGTTTAGTTTTATCTGTTTCTTTTTCATTACGATCCCTTTTTTTGTACTTCTCTACATTTTTTTGATTTGAATCTTTTGCTTGTTCATCATTATTTTGAGTCATTACGACTGCTGTTGTTACACCGCCACCAACAACTACAGCACTAATTGCACCAATTACAGCTTTTTTACCTAACAAAATTTTTGTGAATAATTTACTCATTTTTACTAACCCCTTTTTAATTGTATTTTTATAATATAGTAAATAATTGCTTATAGGTATATAATAAACCATATGTGTTTTAAAATCAACAAATATTTAAACTAAATATGGTTTATTTTTGTTGTTGTAAATTTAGTGTAGAAGTTAATATTAAATTAATATACGCAATATAACAATATTAGGTCATTAGCTAAACCAAATGTAGTTTATTTTTAAAGGCTTATTAAGTATAATGAATATAAAGGAAGGAGATTATATGCATGAGTAATGAACAGAATCAGATAAGTCACAAGAAGGATAGAAAAAATAGCACTAAAAGTATAGATCAGCGATTAGAAAAATTAGAAATGACATTAAAATTACTTGATATATCTTTTGATGAATTAGTAGGCCTTGTTACGTATTATCGTGCTGAAAAGCAAAAGGGTGATGAACCTATGGAACGATCAGGACAACTAAAATGGAATCTAGATAAATTAATGTTAGAAATGAATTTAAACATAGATCAAGTAGCTACTATTGTAGGTCTACATAGAAACCAAATAGGGAAAATAAAAAATCATGATTTTAAACGTACAGATCTAAAAACAATAGAACGAATTTCTAAAGGATTAAATGTATCATTAGATGAATTATTTAGATATGAAAAAGATGATTCAGTCTAAAAAGAAGGTAACTCATTTGTAGGAGTTACCTTCTTTTTTTATGTGTTTTATTAAAAATGAAGTTTTCATCAATAATTAAGTTTATTTTTGATATTTTTTAATATGTATTCATTCAGGATTCTCAAATTAGTTTCTATAGGTATTTTGTTTGATTGATACCTATTGTATTATGGATACCTACAAAAATTGATACAAGTTAATCTGAAGTGTCATTTTTTCGGTAAGTATATTATATTTTGCTGAAATAAGAAAAAAAGTTATGAATTTATAAATAGATGAATATTTTATTGTTTTTTAGGTTTTTTCTTTAATGGTAAGCCATAATGTTTAGCATTTTTAATTATTTTTTTAGCTAGATCTTTAGCTTCCGTTTTCGACATATTCATACAGTTTTCCTCTCCCCTACTGTTTTATTATTTGTATGTCCAATAAGTAGGGGACTTAAACATAATTCTGAAAATTAGGACATATATTATATTATTCCTTAGGACAGTAAGACACTGTACAAATTCTTAAATCACAAATTTGAAAGGAGAATCGAAATGATTGAGCAAGAGAGGAAGGTAAGAAAAGATAAAAAAGTAGATATTAAGCCGACAATTTCAGTAGATCTCAAAGAATGTATTTACAGACTTTCATATATTACAAATAAACCTGTTAAAGATGTTTCCTTACATATTTGTGACTATGCTCTCCATTCAAAAGAAATTATGGAGATATTATCGGAAAGTTTTCGTAGAAACTTAACGATACACAATACTCTGTATATGGGTGATTTGAATAGAACATCATTAGCAAAGGCAAGAAAGAAGGAAGATTACCCAAAAGAGAGAATTTCTTTACGTGTTTCAAAAACAACTTATGAAAACATTTGTAAATTGAACTATGCTCTAGATGTTACACCAACTATGGCAACTGCTATTTTATTAGAAACATGCCTTCTATATTCAGATTATGTCAATGAAAACGCTAGATCTTATCTTGAACAAAACTTGGATCTTAAACGTATAAAAGAATTAGAAAAGGTAATAAAATATGTAAATGAACATAATCCATATGAAGAAGAAGTATCGTGGGGGGCTTTATTATCATTTTTAATGGATGAAATTAAAACAGGAACGACTAATGTTGCTCAATTAATAAATGATTGGTTAGATTCATATAAAAAATTGAAATGACAATAATCCCTTAATGATTATTTGGTTTTCTTATTTATTTATAAATTAGTGGTACGTGAAATTTTATATATTATGAAGATAAGTCCTAAAAAATAAGCATTGAATCAGATTCAATGCTTATTTTTGTAGTTAAAGTAATAAAATCTTTTAAGGCTTTATTACTTTAACTAGTTGTTCTCCTTCTATAATCTTGAATTTATTGTCTAATTCACTTGTCTCTTCAATTACTCTGACACTCTTTTCGATTACTTTGACATTCCTTATATTTAATTCTTCAATAATCTTTTGATATTCTTTATACTCATTTTCTTTCATTACGATAATCGGTTGATTTCTTGCTACAATCTTGAATTCGTTACTTAATTCATCTGTCTCTTTAATCTCAAACGATATATCTTCCAGCCTATTAATAACCGAAATTAGATCTTTCCATCTTTGTTTTCTTACTTCAAAATTAATTATTGTAGGAGAAAGCCACATAGGAACATCAATTTCTATATTATTTTTTTTGTAGACTTGTAGGAAGCAATCCTCATGATCCTTTCGAATGACTTGTACTTCTAATCTATATTCACCAATTTTACAAAAGAATACCACTTCATTATTTTGATGAGTTGTATCTTTTAAATTAATAATATCTTCTTTAAAAAATTCATCTGTCTTTAAGTCCATTACACTTTTCCTCCCTTTATCGTTTTAAAGGTACAAATGACTTAATACAAACGCTTTATTACTGATATATAAATTGAACATGTAATACAGAAACAGTATTTTGTTTTGTTTCAGCATTCCAGTAAACATTAATTCCGAAATAAGTTCCACCATAATCTTTTTGGATCATTTTATCAATAACTTTATAATCATTAGAAGATGTATTGAATTTTTGAATGTTTACTGATTCTACAGCAACTTTTGTTCCTTTAGGTAAAAATGAAGGGATTTTTGCATCTTCCCAAGGTTCTAATGTTCCAGCTTTCACCTTTGCATCTTCCTCTGTGATCTTACCGCTTGCAATATCTTGATTCAAGCTATCAAAGTATGATTTCTTTACTCCTGTATAGCTACCGTAATTTCCAAGCTTTTGACGTAATGCACTATTTTCTGAAGACTCTTTTGGAGGTGCAACATAATATGGTGAATTCACTTCATCATTGTTATTTCCATTATTGTTTCCGTTGTGATCCGGCTGGTTTTTCATAGTATTGTATAAAAATTGTACGTATTGTTCACGTTTCACAAGTGTTTTTGGCTCGAATGTGTTATTTCCCATCCCTATTGAAATACCATTTGATTGCACCGCACTAATTGAATCTGTAGCCCAATAATTTTTTTCTACATCATCAAAAGTAGTCATAGATTTTGGTTTTAATTTAAATGCTTTCGTCAAAACAGATGCTAATTGTTCACGAGTTAAGATGTTTTCTGCGCCAAAAGTACCATTTCCGTACCCATTCATAATACCTGCTTTTTCTAAAGCTTTAATTTCTTTTTCAAACATATGACCTCTAATATCAGAAAATGAACTTCTAAAGCTTCCGTCTACATCTGCTGGTTTTAAAAAGTTATATAACATTCTAGCAACTTGACCACGTGTTACATTATCACCAAAACCAAAGATGCCATTTCCATAACCAAGAAAAATTTGTTTACTTCCTAAATCATTTATAGCTTCCGTAGACCAATGATTTGCTGGTACATCTTTAAATACTGGTGTTTCTGCACTAGATAAACTTGCACCAAAGAACATACTACCCATAATTGAAAATGCTGTCGTTGTTTTTAATAATTTGTGTTTCATTATAAATCCCTCCATTTATTATAAAATTAGACCATTTGTATATTATAGCAAATTGATATAAATGTTTTATCCCTATAGTCAAGATTCTCTCCGAAAAATACAAGTCCCTCATATTCTAAGTTCTCTAGATAATTGGCTACATAGGGATATATAAGCGGTTTTCCCGAAAGATAACGTTTTGCGTTACTTCCTTTATGTTCTATTAAGAATTCACATAATTGTCTGGTACTAATAATTTCATGTTGTTGTATAAAAGATTTAATAAAACTTTTTTCTGATTCTGATAAGAAATTATGTAATACTTTATTGTGAATGGGCTTAGTGTTAAATCCCTGCTCGATCCCTAGTGTCATTACTTCATCGAATAAAGAAATTTGATTAGGTTCTGTATTGTTAAATTCAACAGATTGAAGATTTATTTCATGCTTAGTATGTTCAAACAAGATTCCTATTAATTTATTTACTTGCTTATCTAATAAGGGCAATTTGAGTTCTAGATGTTCCTTTATATCCCTTGGAATCTCAATATTTAATGGAAGTTGAATTCCTTCATTATTTTCTAATGACCAATTGTTTCTAAGTTTTATTAATATTTCATCTAACTCATAATCTATCTTAGTCATTCCCTCTATAACTTGTTTAACTATTTCGGCTGGAATATTAGTATGTTCTTCAAAGTGACTTTTACCGAATTTTAAAATTTTATTTGTCTTTAAATTTTTTACAATGTATTGGTAACGTAAAGAGCGTCCACATTCACATTTTAGTGTCTCTGTAACAACACCTGCATCTATATAATCAACTAAACGCCAATTTGTTGAAATGTGCTTGTAGTCTTTCTCTGATCCTTCTCCTTTTTGTTGTGCCAATATACTAGCAAAAGCGGTTTTCTTTCCTCTTTTTAAAAAATTCGTCAAATATTCTTGTTGTACATTTGATAATTCTTTAAATAGAATATCTTTCTCCGTCTGCGTTAAATATTTAGCTACCATATTTCACACCTCTTTTATACAGCCATTATTTTAATCATAAGGTCTATATTTCAAGCGTAACTTTTTATACTCTAATTCTTTTTCTAAAATATAAGAGCGCATAAACAAACACACACTCCCGACTTTTTTCAAGGGTTTTAGCTTACCTTCACGAATTAATCTATTTACTCTATCTCTTCCAATATCCAAAATTTCGGCTACTTCAGAAGTAGTGAGAACTTCATCTTTAATAAAGTTCTCCATTTCTTCTTTAGAACTAAATTTCCAATTCATCCGTATCCCTTCCTAAGAAAAAATTTATTGTTCTTAATACCATATATAAACTAATCATAGAAATTACTACTAAATCAAATTTATCTACTTTGCCAAGATCCATTGTTGCAAGATAGAGGATACTAGTAAGAAGTATCCCACTATCTGTTTTATTAATTTTTAATGTATTGATGTTCTTCATTTTAAAATTAGGTGATTAATGTGTTATAATATTTCTGTGGGGAACTGGCTGTCAACCTTCCCCACAGATAAATGGTTATCGGTGCTTGCGTTCTTTACGCTGGCACTTTTTTTGTTTTGTAGTCTTTTTCTTAGCTTTTTTTCTAGCTTTAGCTTTTGCCTTTATTTTGGTATGTATATCTAAACTTACATTGATAATCCCCAAAAAGCTGGCAATAAAGACTACAACTTTTGTTGCTATTTCAATCACCTATCTCCACCTCCTTGATTCTATTATACCATACCTGACCTAAAAAAAGTATAGGTTTAAGCAAAATAAATTCAAAAATATAAATAAAAAGATATTGATTTTTCGTTGTCTTTAAAGGGGGTTTATGCTTTTTGGTAGAGGCTGGCTCGTGGTGTGCGGACGAAACCGCACGATCTTAGCGTATGAACATATAGAGTAGAGAATAATTAAGGATCGGAAGTGATTAGCGGTTCGGCATACTAAAATAGTTTGCACAAGCTGATAGAAAACCTTAGTAACTTTTTGGTCTTCAGCTTGGCAAAAGCCAAAAAGTATGCCGAATTTCTTTCGTCAAGAATGTGAACATCGTGAACAAAGGTGGAGATTTTTGAGTGTTCTTTACTCAAAAATACTACCTGTTTCTTGATGAAAGGAAAGCCCTTTGATGTATACAGTATCTTTTCCTACAAAAAAACGAAAGATTTATCTCTTTCGTTTTTTGTATATAAAGAAAATGAGAGTAGTTGTTACTTAATTTGACTTTCTATTCCTAATTTCATTTTTTTCCATTACACTACATAGTTTTACTAAACCATAAAACAAACCTATTACACAAAAAAGTATTAAAAAAGGGGTAAATTTTTCTACAGCAAAATCCCGCATGATTTCTTGGGCTTGCTCGGGTTTTGTTATGATATTATGCCTGAATGTCAATATATCTATATTCATTTTTACAGTAGCTACACAAACAAGTACAATGGGACATAAGATAGCTATTGCAATCATTACATTGTTCAACAAAAATTTTAATAGTTTTTTCATTATGATCCTCCTTATAACTTATATTTTGTTTTTATAATACACTCTTTTATTTTTATTTATATACATTTTATATTGTTGTGTACTTTTTACTAGATAATAAATTGAAAAGAGAAGAAGTCCCATAAAAGGAATGATGCTAGAAAGAATAATTCTAACAATAAGAGAGTCTAGATCCGCTAGATACATATAAATGGAACTTCCTTGTATGAGGATAATTGAAAGAGAGATTATAATTATTTGTATATATCCAGTCCTTTCTTTTTTTAATTCATCTAGTTGTCTATAATATTTTCGATTACTAATTTTCGGTTTCATATATATCCTCCATAAAGAAAATACGAAAGCATTTGAATAGCAAGTAGGCATTGGCCTACTTGCTTTTTTATGTTTTTTTCTTTTCCGGTTCGTTCAGCATGTGCCTTGGCAAACTCAGGAGGAACTTACAGAGAGTAGCGTGAGCGTACTCTCTGTAGTTATCCCTGTGTTTAATGCTGTAAGCGACACATATCTCCTTGTTAGCTTCTGAAACGCCTGTACAGGCTTTCAGGAGGTTATAAGGAGTAAGTGCCACCGCCCAAAGGATCTAATGTTTAAATCTTTAAAATTGGATTAAATTCTACAGAATAACTCTTTTATTCAACCCTCATGCTTCACTTTATTTTCCATCCATCTTGCTAACTCGCTTAGTTGAATATCCTCTCTTTTAATATCTGTTTCTGCAATATACGGTTCGACAACACAATTATTCAATTTACTATTTAAATTAATTTCAAAAGGATTTATTGTTGAGGTTTTATTTTCTAGATTTAAATTTATTATTTTACCACCAATTTTTTCAATTATTTTATTATAATCAGTCATAACTTTATCCATTGTTCCTCCCCATTTCTTAATAAAATTCAAATTTGATACCAATTAGTATCAGTCATTTTAAGGATGACTCAACTTTTATCAGATTTTTAATAGGACATAACTACTATATTCTTACCGTTAGTTTGAATACGTTCTAAATTAGCTTCTTTTGGTGCAAGCTCCGGTTTAAAGTTATTTTCTTCAAAAAAATGGACCTTTGTACCTTTCCCAAGTCTCCCTATAATAAAAGAATTTTTTGGAGTACCCTTCAAATTAGGAAGGTTTGAACAAAAAATAAGTGGATTAACAACCTCAGTGTTTACTAATGTTTTTTGATTTTTTTTCATTTTCATTCGCTCCTTTTCTACAAAATTAAAACTGTATTACAATAACGCTTTGGTTAAAATCTTTCACTCAAATCTTCTAGCCAGTAAGGTTCTTCAAGCCAATACCCTTCATCTTGATCGAAACGATAGTATAAAACCTCTCCATCCTCATTTACAAAAGGGTTTGTATATGTGTCATAAGGCTTACTTCCTTCTGGATAATAAGTCATCACTTCTTTACCCAACATCGGACAATGAATTTTCCCCCATTCAATGGCATTTATCCAATTAAGCTCTTTCATTCTTAATCCCTCCGCTTTTTGTACAAAATTCAAATTTTATTACAATAAAACGTTTATAAAAAAAGTACCGTTCTGCATTAATTAAACAGTACGGTACTTAATAAAACTTATTTATATTTACTTGCCCAATCTTGCCCATTTACATTATACCCATCTGGATTTAAATATCCTTGCTGACCATCAGATGCACGATAGTAATTGATGTAAATAAATTCGCTTTTATGTTCATCTGCCCATTTTTCTGCTAATTCAATCGCCTCTTGTTCACTATCTACTTCTTTGTGTTTGGTCGGATAAGGAGTTCCAGGTTGATCTTCAATAGTAACAGTAAATACTTCTTCTTTTCTCACTCTTCTTCCACCTTTCGGATTCGGTTGATTTTTATCGAGTATCCAACTATTTCCGACCTTTTTAGCGATTACTTCTCCAGACTGACACAATCCTTTCACACGGTCTGCCGACAATCCCCACATTTCACCAGCTTCTTTAACACCCATGATGTGTTCTAGTGGACTATTCATTAGTTTGCTCTCCAAATATAAACTTCTGTTCCGTTTCCTGCATAATGATTATGTCGTTTATAGTTGTTGATAGCTTCTGATAAATCAGTGTATAAAGATTTTAAACCCATATCAACAGTGATTTCTTCTTTCTCTAAATCAGCTACTATATTGATTTTCTGGGTGTTTTTAAACTCATTTTTGCAAGTTAAAAAACCTTCAAATTTACCTTTGCTACGAATTTCATTCATAAATTCCACCTTTGTTACCTGTACATACTTCATACCCTTTTTCACGATTTCCCACGACATTTTCAAAGCTTTAGCGAAATATTCTTTTACTTTTCCCCCGAATTGTTTTTGACCTTTACGAGCGATTTCCCAAGCTTTTTTCATGACGTTCATCGTTACTTCCTCCTTTTAACCGTTATCGGTTATCTTATATAAAATATAACACCATTATGAACAACCGTCAACGGTTAAAATGAGAGTTTTCGAACTTTTTTCAGTACCGTACTATTTAATTTTCAAAGATCAATTCTTTCTACAAAATTCAAATTGTATAAAGTTTAATTAATTAATGCATTTGTAAAATTCACACCACAATTAAGTTTCTTTTATTCAACTTCACACTAATTTCTCATCCAAATTTGGCGCAAATATGAAGGATAATTTATTCTTATTGGTGCATGATTCACTCCATAGGCTATTGATTCAAAAGTTAAAACATTATATTTATCAAAATACTCTTCGTATTCATCTACTAACTCTTCAATAAAACAATTTTTATTAACCACTCTTTCTCCATCTATAATAAACTTTGATATAAAAGCTGTATCAACATACTCATTACAAGTTATGGCAATCACAAAGTCTTTCTTACTTTGATCATAATATGGGTTTAAAAAATAAAATATCCTCCACTCTAGATCACTTGCAATCTTATGCGCTTCTTCCTCTGTTTTCGCTTTGAAAGTATGATTTGTACTCACTATAATTTCAAAACCACCATCACAACATGCAAAATCAATCTTATACTCTTTCATTTCTTCTTCATTATAGTCTGGCACATTACCACAAATATCACATTCACCATAGTAACCAATGATTTCACCGTCACCATTTTTATCAATCTTTTGCATTTTGTGTACCGTAACCGTATTACAATTCACACAATTTATTCCTGAATCAAACTCTTCTATGATAACTGATTTTGACATTTGCATATCCCTCCGTTTTTATACAAAATTCAAATTGTAATACGTTATCAGTCAAACTTTCATCAGTGGAGGTTTGACTGATTAACTATCTAAAATATGCAATTGCTTTTAGAAAACATCTTCTCCATCAATCCAAGTTTCATAGCCTTCAAAGTCAACTCTTAGATCACATCCGTTCTTGCTATATTTTTTATCTAATATTTTACCTGTGGATACAAGAGGAATATCTGGCTCATAAGAAGATGAACTTAATTCTATTCGCTGACCGATTTCAAATTTATCAAATATATCCTTATACTTTTTTTCTTGTTTTTTATGAAGTTCTTCAATACTCAAATTAACTACCGTATTCATAATTCATTCCCCCATTTTATATAAAATTCAAATTTGATTAAACCCTACTATCTAATTCAGTAGGCTTCAAAAATCAGCGCAAAAAACATAACTATAAAAATCAAAAATATCAAAAAATAGACACATGAAATTCTCATATCATCTTTATTCATATTATCTGCGCCCCCTTCTTTGTGAAGAATTTCGAAGCCTATTTATCTTTTCTTTTTTTTCAGATTTGTGATTAGTTGAACCGAATAATAAAAAACGCAAAAGGAAAAACATTGCGCCTAAACCTAACAAGCTACAAAAAACATTCCAAGAACTAAGATCCACCATCATATTATTTTCCGCCTTTTTTTCTATAACATTCAAATTTGATTAAAACTCTGCAAAGATCCTTCTATTTATTGTTCATTTTCAATAATGTAATATCCTTGGCTAGAAATTGATTTTATACGCTTTAAATCATCAATTATCCTTGCATTTAATTCTACTATGGTTCTACTTCCCCCATTTCGTCCATCGAGATCATCCAATTCCCATAGCAAACTTTTCTCACCATCAAACCCCTTAAATTCGGGGTTAATTCCTTCTTTTAAAACTTTTATGGCATCTTCACAAGCATGAACTAGATCTTCAGGAGAAACTAATTTTAATTTCTTTGAGTTTGGAGGTTCAAATTGACTATATATCGGAATATGTATTCTATAATTTCCAAATACAGCTCTTAATGTCCCACTTGTTGTGTAAGTAAATCTTAATTCGCCTTGATCAAAATATCGTATCATCTCATCAAAATCATTTTCTTCATGTTCTACGATTTCAAATTGTTTGAAATAAGTCCAAGTTACTCCCATAAATTATTCCTCCCTACGTTTTATACAAAATTCAAACTTGATTAAATACCTGCTACTTGGGGTACAAACCGCGAAACGGAAAAAAACCACGCTAAGGATTTTCGAGCCATTTTAACGCTAATTTAAATTGTGTTGTATTCGAAATTAGATCATTTCGATAAATTGTGTTGCGTTAGCACCCATTTGCATTGGTCTTTTTTAGTTTTAATGCAACACAAATGACATTGTGTTGTATCAAAATGTTCTTAACGGGACAAAACTTAAAGAATTTTATGTTGAAATTTGCTTAACGTGGTTTATTTCCAAAATGCTGGCGGTACCCCTACTTAACCATATACTTTTATAGGTGCTGTTTTATTTCGAAGTAACCATTGTTGTAGTTCTTGATACTTGCAAGCCTTTTCACAAATATCCTGAAATATTAGAATCTCATATTCAGTACGGTCTTTTAATTCCTTTTCAAGAAAATTCTTTACTTCATATGGATTTATATTACAGCTCTCCACGATACAATTATGAATATGTTTTATTCGCCCTTGATCGTATAGTGCTAAAATATTTCCTATCATTTCTTCCTTCGTCTCCATAAATTCATTCGTAACACGCTTTTCACGCCAATTAACCTTTAAATCTTGTGAGAAAAACTTTCCTATCTCTCGTGAAGGTTCTTCTTGAAATACAGCTAATATCTTTGTATCTTTATTTTGTGAATAAGTTAGAATATTTTCTAAAACACTTGGATATTCCTGTTCGATCCAACCAGCATTATCAATTATAATAATGTCACTTTGAGATAGAACTGTTAGCATTTTATCTTTTATTAAAATAGATTTATAATTTTTTTGAATTATATCCTCTATTCCATATACTTTCATACCATTGATATTTTTACTCATTTCAACATATTCTTCAAAAACATCAACCACTAAAACGCTGGAATATTCAACTAATAATCTAGGGATTATATGTTTAATTGTAGTTGTTTTCCCACTCAGTGGTTTACCAACCACTATTAGATTCCCTTGTAATTTCTCAATGTTTACATAACTTTCAATCATTCTCTCTATCTCCTAGCTTAAAATAGATTTAATCTACGTATTTAAACGCAACTGGGGAAGCTGTTAATTCAAGATAAGGAAGCTCATTCGCTTTTGCTTGTCTACAAAACTCTTTAAGAAGTGTCATTCCTTCTTCGATACTTAATATTTTGTAGAAATTACTGTTTATATCATCAATAAAGAATTCAATTATTTCAACACTATCAAATAAAGAGTTCGAGTCTATTTCTGTAATTAACTTCTCATTGTCTATATCAATTTTTACAGACAAATAATTCGTTACACCATCAAGAGCATCCTCTTCAAATTTATGAGTATTAAATTTAATTGTCGCATCAAAAGAATAATCTGATTTCAAATCATTATAAGTAAAACCATGCCAATTAAAAATATATCCATATGCTATCTTCTTATTTTCCCCTTTACTTTCTTCTATATAATTGACGTGTTCTTCAGTGGAATTTTTTTTATTTTGTTCAACATCATCCAATTTTCTAATTTCTTTACTTGCTCTCCAATAAGAACGAATAGCTGACATTGCATGTTCTTCATCAGGTACGTTTGCTATCTTTAGGTAACATTTACCCTGATAAGCTATTACAAATTCACCTTCAAAATCCCACTTTTCATCCTGCTCAATTTCCCTATATAATGAATAATCATCTCCATCTCTACCTTGAATTAAATAGTTTGGTATTTTAAAATTTAATCCTTTAAACTCCGCTTCGGGTGGTACAATCACTTTCGTAGTTACTGTATCCATGATTCATTCCTCTCCTTTTCCAAAAATAACTATTTTGTTTAAATTTCATGTAGTTCGCCGATATAAGCTGTAACATATTGAATATGAGATTCTTGATTATTTTTTCCGAAACATGTCTCTATTCGGTCTATGCTTATACTTGGAAATCTTTCTTCCAATAAGCTTATCAATAACTTTTTATTAGTATCGTTATCTACTAATTGCAATTCGTTATCTTCTTTTATAAGGACGAATCCCCGATCACGTAATTGTTGGATTTTATCTACTTCATCTTTTTTATCTGATATTGGTTTTTTGCTAAAGATTCTGCTAAGTCTGGTTAAACTAAAAGCGAACTTTACATTCAATCCACCATACTCAGTGAAGGTCATTTCAGAAATATGATTAAATCCAATTTCTCTCCACCAGCCTTTAATTTTATTAGTTAATGCATTAAGTTGTTCACTCAAACCATCAATAGGCTTCATATCAGCCATCTTTTTTTCTAGTTCTCTAATACGTAAATTTGCATTCCTAAGATCATTACTACGTCTTTCTCGTTCCCTAGCCAAGTCAGATTCGTAATTTGTTTCTTTAGCTATAACTGAAATATGACTTTCTGATAAAGAAATAAGTGTCCCCTTCATTTCCTCTGTTAACTTATCTTTTGATAACCATTCATGCATTTGTTGTGCTGTAAAATATAAATCTTTTAATCTCTTTAAAGTGACCGCCTTTTGATCTTCATTCAAAACAACTAATGTTTCTTGGTTTCCCATCTCTCATTCTCCTTTTCTCGTTTTCTTGTTTTTGAATAAATCCTGTACGCTTTTTATTTTTTTTATCTTTTTTTATAATTTCTAGGTACATACTTAGATATATTTCATTCATAAACTTATCTATTTTTACTCCCTCCGATCTCGCTTTAATCATTGAAAGATATAAGGAAAGTCTATTAAATTTGTAACCACTCTTTTGTGAGAATTGTCTTCAATAAATTAAACTTAGAGGTCTTTTTATCAAGACAATGTATGTTAGCACAATCCGCATTGTACCCCTTTATACATAAATGTATCTTCTCTTGAAACGAATCAGTTTTAGTAGATGCTTCGTATATAACCTCGCATCCAACCTCTTTATTGTCTTTATATAAAACCACAGTGTAAATGTTAAGAATATCCTTCACACTGATCCCTCCCTTAATTACAAAGTAATGTAACAATATCTACTGCTGTATTATCCGCTACTTGATAATACATTTCTAAGCCACGTCTTTCTGATTTTAAAACTCTCGTACTTTTTAATTTTGCTAGATGAACAGATACAGTAGATTGTGGTATATCTAATTGTGTTTGTATTTGAGTTACATTGCTAATCTTACATGAAATAAGGTATCGTACTATTTGAAGACGGATGGGATGCCCTAGAGCCTTTAGCATATCTACTGATTTTTCTGTTACAGTTTGTAAATTTTTTTCTACTAGTTTCATATTATACATTCCTTTTATATTAATTTTGTAATGTTGTTAACTAATAATCTTGTAAACATTTGTTCTATAAAACTCTTAATCTATTAACCACAAAGTATTCATGAATACTTTGTGGTTAATAGAACCTACAATCTTTTAATATTATAATTACATTATACACTAAATATAGTTTAAAATAAACAACTTTATAAACTGTATTTAGTTTATTTTTAGTGTCATAATTAAAAGGAGGAGATATAACCTCGTCCTTTTAATTAATCACAACTTGAGCTATTGTCATTGCTACTATCATTATAGTTATTCGAGGAATTATCAGGTGAACACATCCCACTTGATTTATCTAATCCATTATCAGCGTCTAGTATTATGTTATTAATAGTACTTGCTGTAATTAAGGGATCTACTAGATCACTAGCATTTATATGTTTTTTTTCCTCAGTAAAATGATGTACGTTTGAGTGTCTATTGGAACGTCTAACTATATTGGTTTTGTCGCTAGATATTTCAATTTCTTTTTTATCCATGCTTACTTTACAAGATTTCAAATTTTTATCTTTCATATAATTTACAACTTTATCTACGTCTTTTCCCATAATAGGTTCTTCCTCTTGTTTAAAAAAGAGCGACAACCCCTTTGTAAAGAAATATCCCATTAAAACAACCAAACCGAGCCAAACAAAAATTCTTATTAGTAAAAACCAATCAAATGCTAGATTTTCCATATTTTCATGCTCCCTTCATTAGAATCTTATTTACACACTATTCGAATTCATCAATACGGAAATCCTCATAAATTTTCGGTTTTTTCATAGTTGGCCTATTCCCTTCAAATTCAACATTATCAGACCAATTTATTTTTACTTTTTTATAAAATTCTTCTAACTCTTTTGATGTTAATAGAGACAATAAAAAACACAACTCACTTTCTACCTGAAGTAAACCTGAAGTAATATATCCTCTTTCATATTCACTTTTTTTACCTGCATTACTAATAAAATCATGCATACCTATTAAAGCAAGCATCCGATTAGTAAATTTGCCACTGTTTTCATCGTTATTAAAAGCTTCATATTTTGCAAACATATAATCATTCCTTTTTATAGTGTTCTTAATCTTTTATCCAAAAATCCATATTCCTATAAACAAATAAGCAAAAAGCGCAAAAACAAATGCAAATCCAAACACTAGAGATTTACCAAAGGACATACTTTTATGATCTTCCACTGATTATTTTTCCTTTCTTAATGAATTTTATTCCGTTTCTAGCAATAACATATTTTTAATAGGGGATTCTGTTTCAAGTTCTTTCTCATCCCTTATCCATATAACAACGTCACGTTCACTATCTAACCCTCTGTTTATAGTTTTTACACATAGGGCTACACCTTCATTTTTTGAGATGATATTTCTTACACGTTTTCCTTTTATATCAAACTCTTTTTTCATATTCTCACTCCGTCACATTCTCTATAGTCCCAATAAACATAAAGTTGACATTATCATATTTGAAAATTTCTATTTTATTAACTCCGTCTTCATTTACCTCTAGATAATTACATAAGATGGTATTTGCCATATAACCAGCTTCCTCTTGGTTTTCTAATAGATAGCTATCACAATCTACAACAGTATTATCCTTCTTTGCTACAAATGAATATATATCTTTCAAAATAATTCATCCCTTTCTCCAAAATTCCCGTCTTTTTTGATATAAAATTCAAACACTAAAACTTTTGACATTCTCCATCGCACATATAAATAGGTCTTTCACAATTATCACAGATATACTTAAACCTTAAAGTGCCTACAATTTTATTTACCACTGTTCTATCAAACTCGTATCCTACAGAAGTATAATCACACCATGATTGACTGTATTTTTCTACTCTTATAATCTGACTAACTATTTTCGTTAAAACGATATCAATAAATGATGCTATAGGCGTTTTATTGGTATTATCTCTATCTGGATAATCTTTTAAGCATGTAATAAATGTCCATTCTAAACCTTTCAAATTAGTAAAATATGTACTCTCCGTTTCCCAATCACAGGGATCTACTTGTAAATCTAAATCCCCTTTTTGTTTTAGTCTTTTTTGAATGATATCTTTACTAAACGGAATGAGGGTACTTCTTTCAATTTCGTAATATTCTTTAAGAAACGGATAAATTTCAATTGCTTTCTTCCAATCCCCATTGTTAATTAATTCAACTAAACCTTTGTATTCTTCCTTAATGATTACCTTGCCACGAAATGCCGTAAATTCTCCCATGATATCACCTCATTTATAATAAGTTATCTTTTAAACATGTACCCAATAATAGAATAAGGAACATAACCCAGCAATTTAAATAACAATTGCGATTTAAATTTTTTGAAATACCAACGATTCCTTATTTAAGGTTTCTATAATAATTTCTTTTATTTTATGCATTGCTTCTTCAGCTTCATTGTGATTCAAAAATGTATATATACCATTTTCAAAATCAAAGTATTCCAAGTTTATTAAATAAGAGTAATTCCCTGTCAAAAAAGCCCTATGCTCTCTATTTCTATAACTTACAAGCTTGATATTAAAATGATCTTTCTGTAGATATTTCACAATAAAATTTTTATATTTAATTCTAAAGTGTGGCTGGTATATTTTGACTACATTTTGAATTCTTTGTTTGAATTCATCATTGAAATAACAAATTTTAACATGAAGTACATATGGCTTTTCTAATGTCTTATTTACTTCTATATTGGTATCTAGTTTATAAAAAATATGCATTTTTCTATTTCTCCATTATACTAAGATTTAATTTCATTAGGTTTTTTAAATAAAAATCGTAATACAATTATAATTGTCCAAATCCAAAGTATTACTTTACCAATATTAAGCAATAGATATGTTTTATTTTGCATTCCACTAACTATATTTGTTGATACAGTAGGTTCTGTATAAAAATCCAGTGAAAATAGATAAGTAATAGCTTCTATTAATCCCATTCTAGCCTGTGCTGGGAACACCCAAAATGTCATCGGTATTACAAAAAACACACCAATCCAAACAACAGCCCCCCAATCAATCTGTTTGATATTATGGATAGGTCTTTCAATCAAACTCATGTTATTTATTTTTTTCATGTTCATTCCACCTTTTCAAAAAATTATTTTATAAATTGAAGAATACAAATTACAATTAAGCAAGTAAGCATTGCTGGTAGCATAATTTTTAATTCATCCGGTAATTCTTTCTCCAAAATAGCAAATATTAGATTCACTATTATTGCCAAAAATATAAATAGAGCTAGAGATCCAAGAAACATTATTGGTATGATTGATAATGAATTCATTTATTTTCTCCATTCAAAACTAATTAATTTTTATATCGTTATACCATGTATCGCTATAAGCATTGTGCCTGTCAGATATACCATAAAACCAGCTAATGCAAACATCTTAAGAAATTCATTATTTTTTTCACTATGTCCATTAAGCATTCTATAAAGAACACTAGCATTAAACCCTAATAAACATAAAGCTACAGGTATACCAATATACCACTTTCTTAAAGGAGCAAATATCCCCGAAACCACCTCTTGTATAGCCATTTCATTCGTTAATCCAGCTTGTTGTAATAAATCACCCATTGATGATAAAGCAAGAAACATTAAAACCGAAAATCCGAATATACTAAAAAACTTATTCATTTTATATCCTCCTAGCTTTAAATAAATTTGTATTTTAATAGAGATCTTTAATTCTCCATACTCCCTCTAGCTGATACTTATTAACAAGGTATTTTAAGAAATCAAAATAACTTTGTCCTGATTCTTTAAAGTCCCATGTTTCATCTAAAAGGGTAGTGATTACATTAATTTGTCCTCTAACGAAACTGGATTTCACATGATATTTCCCATCATTTTCTGATTTTTCTATTCTTATAAACTCATTAATCCGTTCAGTAAGCATTTCTCTAATAGCTTTTGAGGATAGTATAACTTCCGGTATTTCCATACTCATATTTTCTAAATTAAAATCCTTAGCTTCTTGCTTATGATATTTAACGTTCTTATTAGGGTTTTGTGCATTATAAAACTCCCTATTGAACTCTCTTAGTTTATTCAATTCTTCATCTGAACAATGCTTCCATATCATACCTTCATCTAATATCCTTGTTTTCTCTTCACCTAGAAGCCCTTGATCCCTTATCTCTTTCACCATCTTTTCTAAGGCTTCCAACATATCGTCTACTCTCATTTTTTGACCTAAAATATCTCTATTATTTTCAAGAAACCTCATGTACCTTTCTAATTCTTCTAATTTCATCAACTCATATCAATCCTTTCATTTTTCATTTAAACTATTACTAGTAAATACACCTTCAGCTTTTAAAAACCTTTCAAGAGCATCATATAATTTCAGTTCGTTGTTATTACAATACTCTTCATTGTCGTGAAGAACGCTTGCTTCTTCTAATGTATCCAAATTACTCCATAATTCATGAGACAACTTATGTACTTTCTTACGAATTTCTTTAAGATCAACAGCTTCCATTAAAATCACTACTTTCATAATAAATTCTAAAACTATTAATTTTTTCTATTTAACGCCTTTTCCAAAGCATTTTAAACAAGGAATTTTTATACCTGTCTCTTGTAATCCAAAACCAAATCTATCTTCTTTTATTGAATAACTCTTGCTAAAGACAAACCCTTTTCCATTACAAGATTTACATTTTCTAACTCTCATTTCTCTTATCCCTCCAATAAGTATTCTTGAATACCTTTATCTTCAAACATCCAAAAATGCGCTTATCTAACTTACTATCTTATTATATCATATTTTATTAATAAAACAAATATAGTTTATTAATAAAAACAATGTAAACTATATTTGTTTTAAAGGGTGGGTGGTGGGTATTGATATAAAGAATAAGCGTAGCTTATTTTCAATGCCTTTATATAAAAAATGAGAACAAGATTTTCTATCTCATTCTCATTTTTTATAACTACTTGATATATTCTCCAAAGCTAAATTTTTCAATATACATTTTTTAAGCATAGGCATAACAAGTTCTAAATTTAAAAATACCATAAATAAAATTTTGTATGTAGGAATCGAACATTTTACAAGTACCGTCCATAACAAATTAAGAATAGAGTTTGTTACAGTTGTATTTGTCACATGGTTAAGATCCACCAAGAAACGGTCTATTATCTCTACATTAGAGATAGGCATTACACATAAAAAAATAAATGACACAAACAAAGTAACCACAAAAGGTTTAAAAATAATATTAGTTATTGTTTTTGGTAAGCTAAATATAATGACCACCTACTTTGTTAATTTTTTATGTTGATATATAAGAGAATAAGGCTACATCACAACAGTTATTCCCTATCTTATATCTCATTTATTGTATAAAAATCATACAATAAATGTAGTTTAAAGTAAATGTTATTTTTAAAATACATCTAGTTATACATATAAATAAAAACGGAATCAAAAGATTCCGTTTTTATTTATGCTCGTTTCAATCTATTTTGGCGATACTTTTTAAAATCTTTCTCCTTAACAACCCTATCTAATGTATTCAAAGCTTCTTCAATTAGTTGTTCGTTATTTTCTTGGCTCTTTAAATATGATTGATACTCTTGAACTAATTCTTCCGCCCAATCTTCTATTTCTTTATTTTCAATTGGTTGATATTCCACAACGTTACTATATACAGGAATATCAGCATATCTTTCCTCATAATTAAATTCATCCGCTGTCTCATCTTTTAATTCATAAACAAATCCTTTTAAAACTTTTTTCCCATTTTCGATATCATGAATTAACTCAACCATAATTTCAGTCTTTCCATCATCTAAAAACGCTTTTCCGAATTGCATTATTTAACACTCCCTTTAAATAGTTTATCTAACTTTAACTCTAACTGAAGGAGTTCACTTTTTATTATAAATGAATCTTCGCTTTTTATATATTGTCCACCTTCTGAAAGTTTATAAACATATACTTTATTTTTAAACTGATCCAGTATCCAATATTCCTTTACACCATTTTTTTTATATAATTCTACGTTACTCACTAAATCCTTTTCCATATTAGAATGTGATAATACTTCTACAATCACATCCGGTGCTCCTACGATACAATTTTCTCCTACTATATTATGATCGGAAACAACAACAGAAAGATCCGGTTGAGGTTTAACATGTCCAAAACGCCCTTTTACATTTCTTAAATAGACAGTGTAAGGTGCAAAAATACTGACATGCTTCATTTCTAATTGTTTTCTTAATTCATAGTATACATTTCCTAATATTAATTGGTGCTCCGTATTAGGTGTTTTATGCTGATTAAAAATCATTTGCATGTTCCCCCATAGAATCATATTTTTTTCATTATAGTCTTTTAATAGAAACTTTACTTTACATATTATCAATAGTATACTTTTTATTAAGATAATAGCAAAAGACAAGTTGCAACCTTGCCTTTTGCCAATGCTGTTTAGAGTGTGAGGGTCGATTCTTGCACTCTTTTATTTATGTTCAATGAAGTCCATATACATTTCACATTTCGGGCATTTCTTTTTGGGTATGATTTCACTACTCCAATCACCTTCCTTGCATTCTTCACACACGTATTCAATAAAAATAAAATCCCTATGCTCGTGTTCCTTTTTCTTTTTATTAATAGTGATATTGAACATATGCATTTGCTAAAAACCCCAAGTAATGATTGATATCTCTATTATAAAAATCTATTTTTCTTATTTGCTTTTCAATTACTTTTTGTTCTTCTATTGGTGCTTGTTTAATCATATCTATAACAATTTCATTTTCAATTACATGTGTAAGTCCTTTATGTTTAATAACAAAAATATCACTTGGAATGTGCTTTTCTTCAAAAAAACGATCAATAAATGTACGTGTTCTTTCTTTTACTGTATACATATTATTTCCCCTCCTTTGTTTTTCCGTCTTCAAACCCTAAATAACATGCTATAATCTTTAATTTTCGATTCATATTTTCTTCCCCTATCCATTCATATAATTCTTCTTCAATCTCTTGTCCTGTAACAACAATACTCTCAGGTTGATCGCACATACCCGCAAATATTTCTATTTGTTGATTCGTATAATCCATAGCATTATCCCATTCGGTGAATAAATGCACATTCTGTTTTGTTTCTTCTAGATTCCATAACTCTTTTACAACAATAATTTCTGTATTTTTCATAGAATCTAATATATAGTCTACATGCCATTCCTGATTTTTATCTGATTTAAAAATCAAGGTTACTTCCCCATCATATGGATTTAGTTTAATCACCACGTTTTCATTCATTTCTTCAGCAAAACCCACATAACAAAAGAATCCAGCTTCATACTTTTGATATACAATGTCTTGGATCTCAAAAGTATTTTGTCTTTCCATAAATTCTTTTAGATCTTGAAAGATTTGTTCTTGCATGTTTTTTAATGTTTTCATGTTTTTTCTCTCCTTTTTTTGCATTTGCATTACGCAAATGATCTTCCCAAAGGGAATTATTTTTGCCATTTGACATGAAGCATGGAACATCCGCATAGGGAAGTTGGCAAGGGTTTTAGCTGAAAAAATTTTATGTCCGAATTTTTTTATCGGAATAAAAATTTTTCAGCCCCTTGCCAATTTCCCTGAATCACTTAGCAAAAAACAGGTTAAACCGAAGGGGAAACTTTGACCTGTTTTTTGCTTAGTGATTCTGCGGTATGTTACAGTGCGTAGTGCAAATGCAAAAATAATATAAATAAAAAGAGTAGGCGTTTGCCTACTCTCCGCTTTTAATCTTTTGTTTTTTCCGGTTCGTCCAGCATGTGCCTTGGCAAACACAGGAGGAACTTACAGAGAGTAGCGTGAGCGTACTCTCTGTAGTTATCCCTGTGTTTAATGCTGTGAGCGACACATATCTCCTTGTTAGCTTCTGAAACGCCTGTACAGGCTTTCAGAAGGTTATAAGGAGTAAGTGCCACCGCCCAAGCCTAAAAAAGCACTTATTCTCCCTCTTAGAAAGAACAAGTGCCAATATTCTAATTATTTATCATAAAAAATATCTACCCTACTTAATCATTAGGTATTTCAACAGATAAACTCGGTTTTGCTGGTGATGGTGTTTCTCCACCATTAAGTGACGCTTGTTTTAAACTACTAAAACTATTGATACTACATGCTAAAGTACCTACTAATACCATGCCTAATACAACCTTCTTTATTTTAATCATTATTTCAACGCCCCTTTTCTCAAATGTTTCTTGTCTGCATTGTTACTAATATAAAAGTATTTACTTGCTTTAACATGATCATCAGTTTCATAGAATTGAATGGCCAACATTTCGGCATATTCTTTTACGCAATCCCACATTCCTTCTTTTTCAAAATAAGAAATTGCATCTGTAACAACTTGTTCTAAACGTGCTTTAGGTAATTCTGTGACTAATTCATTTATAACTGCAAAACGATGCTTATATTCTGCATTTCCTGATTGAATTGCGCTTTTCATTCCCTGTTCTATATGTTGTTTTGCTGTTTCAATATCACCTAATTTATAATATGCTCTCGCTAGAACAAATAAAGCTTTATAATGATTCGGAATTTTATTTACAATTTCAGAACTATGTCTAATAGCCAATTCATATAAATTTTCAATATGGTATAACCATCCTAAATTGTAACGCACCTTAATTAACAAATGCTCTTCATTATTCCTTTTGAGAACATCTATTACCTTATTAAGACATTCTTCAGCCCTTCCGAATTCCCGTAAATCTATACAAGCTATACTGTATAGGTTATCACATAATGCATGATTGATTTCATATCCTATATGATTTGAAAACATTTCTTTAGCCTTTAATACATGCTGAATACCTTCAAATGGTTGGTATGAATGATAGTAAAAACTTGCCATTCTATATTCAAATTCAGCCTTTTCTATTTCATCAGGAATATAAATTAAAAGTTCTTCCGCTTTATCATAATGTGCTTTTGCATCATTGTAATTAGACAAAATTGTAGAATGTATTGCTTTAAAGAAATGATAATAGTAAGCCAAAAATAAATATTGATCTTTGATTCCTGAAAGTTCTTCTACCTTTTCAAACGATTCCTTTGTAATATTAATTCCTTCTACTAAAACTTTATATCTAAATTCAAGTAGTGAATAATAGAGTGAAAGATATTGATCTGTTTCAATTTCTTTTAAATTTTCTTCTATTTTCATTTTTAACTGATTGGATTTCTCGACATGATACAAACGGATTTCTTCATACCATTCATTCAATAATCTTATTAATTGCTCTCTTCCTTTTGTCTGAATGCTCATAATATCCCCCTTCTTTCTATATACAGTCTTAATCCGATAATAACAGAAATTGGGTACAATGAATTTTACTACAAGATTTCTCATAAATAAACAGAATATTCTGAAATAAAAAAGACATATCCTATTTTTTTATCTAGGGATATGTCTAAAATGACGAATCATGTTTATTATACATTTTTGTTGTTGTTTATAAAAATATTATGTATACCTAACAAACAAAATAGGTGAATCACCTATTTTGTTTGTTCCGCTTTAATAGTAGAAATAAGAGCGAATGTAATCACATCAAATAATTTCTCAGGACAATTGGAAACGAAATGTGCAATCGCAATTTCTATCACTTCGCCAACTGTTTCTACATCTTTTGCTAACATTTTGATCCTTTGTCTTTCTGTTTCATCAATTCTCACATTCAATACGACTCTTTTATGTGAGACACTAACTTCTTGATGAATGATTTCTTTCAATTCCTTCATTCTTTTACTTTGTAAAAACGATTTTAATGATGCTACATTATTTGTCTGTTTAAATACATCATCAATCATCATTTTCAAAAACTCAGGCTTATTAGTCGTTGATAATTCAGTAATGGTAGGGTAATTAAAATGTTTTATAATTAGAAATTCAGTAAACTTAGATCTCTTATATATCATGTAAGTTGCAAGGAAAACATAATTCATGACAGGATCTATTTTGTACGATTTGTTAGGTATTGTATTGTTTGTATCCATTTTTCCTACCTCTCCAATACATATAAAATAAAAAAAGGAAACAATAACGAGTTACTGTTTCCTTTAACAATCAATTAGTTCGATAAAAATCAAAGGTATTATAAGCATCCTCTATAATCTCAACAGTAACGATATCTCTTTTGATAATACCATTTTTCCATTTCGCTGTGAACATGAAGTAAATATTACCTTTTTCTAACTTCGTTCTCGGATCAGTCATGGATGGTTCAAAAATATCAAGATTATATATTGGATGACTTGAATTTAAAGGCTTTCTAATAATGAGATCCTGTTTGTTTACTTGCATTCCTTTGAATTCTAATGTAACAAATTCAATCGGATAATTTGTTACATTGGCTGACGTAACAAATTTTTCCCCTGATACAAATTGCTCCGGTAAATGGTTTAGCTTTTTATGAATTTCTTGCCACTCTTTTGTATGATCCACTTTCCCTTTAATACTAAGTGGTTCAGCTTTAAAAGAGACTTTCGCTTCTCCCTTTTCACCATGAGGATCTGTTACTGTTGCTTTAAATTCATACGATCCATCTTTTATCGAATCTATTTTATATTGTAAGGTCTTCCCTGATATAGCTTTCTTTTCTTCAAATACTTTCTTCCAGTTTCCTTGATTCTCTTTCATTTCTAGTATAACTTGTAGCTTTTCTTTATCACTAGGATCTTCATCACTCGGTAACATTTCTAAAGTGACATTATCTCCTTCAAATACTGGATTAGGGTTATATTTCAATTCAATTTTAGGTACTGTATTTACATAAGGAGTAGTGGAAACTTCATTGTCGTTTTCATTTATCTCTTTAATCACATTTTCATCGTCTACTTTTGCCCGAAATGTATGATCCCCTGAATCTTCAGCCTTGAAAGTAAAATATTTTGTAGCCTTTTCTCCTTTTTTCATACTCTTCATATCTATTGTTTGTAGCTTTTTATTATCTTGGTAGAATGCTATTTTAAATGCTTTTACATCTAATTCACCATCATTAATAAAGTCTACTTTCGCCTTATATTCTTGGCCTTTAACTAAATGATTAATAGCTTTGTTATTTGAATCTAAAATAGTAATAGATTGCGCTTTTAAGTTTGTCGCCCGAATATCTCCAACATACTCAACTTCTACATCCCATTTTCCGCTTGTATCATATTCATTCCAATGATCAAATACTTCCTTGGAAAGTTTACCTTTATAAGTTGCCTTTCCAGTGAAATCTTTGAGAATATCAGGCAAGTTAAATGTTCCTCTATATTCCTGAGCATATCTATATCCTTGCACTTGCTTTATATAATCAATCCATACGCCTTTACGATATCTATTAGTCCTCCCCGATTCTGATTTCCAACGATAACCGAACTGTGCTGTTTTATAATGCCATCTTGGATCTTCAGCATCTTGTACGTCCCATTCATCCCATCCCCAATCCTCAACTATCCAATTCTCCTTATCAGGCTCTAATCCGTAATATGTATCAGGTTTAAGGGGTTTAGAATCACTGAAGTTATACATATCACCATAATAAGTATACGGGTTATATGACATAAATCCTAAACGACTATTTCCAGCACCATCATAGTATTCAGCTCGTCCTTCACTTCGGCTCTGTATCCACATTCCTTTAGAATCCACCGAATATTTATCACCCGATTGAGGAACTTGGAAATTAAGAGTTTGTCCACTTCTTTCATCATAATAGTTTTTCGATATACTAGATGGTGCTGGCGCTTGCCACGAATACCTTCTAAATATGTTGTCTTCCCAATGTCCATCTAGGTTAACAGTTCTATTTGTTTCCCAATTTTTTGACCACTCAACATTTCCCACTAGAGGGATTTTCCCTTGATACCCATCTTCATTAATTGTCACTTCTTTTGGCACTAACGATTGATCATTAGTATGGTAGGTATTACTAACTGTTTTTGTAAACTCTTTGGTTTCTGTTCGATAGATACCATCCTTATGATGTACCTTTTCTTTTGGTGTTAATTTAATACGTGTAGCCTTTAGAATACCGGTGTGACCATCTTGATCATAAGCGATGCTATCAGGATAATCACCGTATTCTTGATTCGGATAGGGAACAATTTTCGGATTTTCCCAACGCATATCTTTCCGGATTTCACCATAATGTATCCATCTTGTAGTTTGTTTTTCAGCATGTGCTTCTTTGACAGGATATTGAAATATGCTACTTACTATGAGAGAAGATAAAGCGATTTTTAATACTTTATGTTTCATGATATCTCTTCCTAACTTTTAAATTTCACTTGTTAAAATAAGGAGAAAATTTATATCCGATTGCAAATTCTGTATATTGATCGGAGCATTCTTTATAAGCTGATAAATCTATTTGCTCGCTAGGAGGTTCAATATTAATAGTAAGCCCCCTGTTTTTTAAATCTTCTATATCCCATACCTCCACTTCAAAGGCAATATCCATAATAGGGGTACTATTATCCATTTCTTGTTTTTCTAGCATTTTCACTTGAATACTCATAGTTACGTTTTTATCTAATTCACCCTTATTAGGATTAAGTTCATATATTTTTTCAGTGTATTGGACTTGATTCTCCTGATAATTTTTTTGAGAATCTAAAAGGAATTTTTCAGCATGATAATAGATTACTCGGAAGATCCGCACTCCTAATGACATGTTTTCCCATAATAACTTTGAGTGTAGTAATAATTCTTTATGACTTCCATGTCTAGAACGGATTGCATCCAAACATACTTTATATATTTTTACTTTTGATAGATTTATATTTTCTAGCTTAGATTCTCCAAATTCTCGGAAAGTTGTTCCTTCCATTTCGTATATATCAAAGAACATAGATGCATAAAAAATAAGTTCATCTAGGTTTAGATTCTTATCAAACAAACTTTCAACAAACATAAGAACAAGTTCTATTTTCTCTAAAGATAAATTTGTTAAAATATATTTCTCTTCAGTGTAGTCCTTGTTATAAATACGAATTCCCTTGTATGTATTTCCATATAGCCTTTTACTTTTTAAAAATTTTTGTACAATAGGTAAAAAAGGATTGTACTTCTCCATTGCCTTATGAAATAGATCTTCTATTTCTCCAAAAAATAGAGGGTGCTTATCTTTCAAATAATTATATAAATCCCCTTCTATTCTTCTTACCTTTGAAATATCCTCTTCAGTGTATTCCAGTACATTTCTTTCCTCTTCATTTAATTGTGTTTTAAAAAACACCTGACGGATAATAGAAGGGTTTATATGTGCCCCTTGCTGTAACTGAATTACAAAGTTATCGTATTCATGAATACTCATTGTTATTGCTTGTTCAGGATTTTCAAAAAAAACACTGGTATATTTCATTTATTTATTCTCCTTTATGCTTTAATTTCTGTACTATACAAGGATTTGTTTATTCTTTAATCCGATTCTAAATACATTCATATTCTTAACATCAATATCATGAAGTAATAAAAAAGCTTCAAAATTTTCGTTAGGAAAAGAAACAATAATTTCAACGTCCGGCAAGTGTTTTAAAGCTGGTATAATCTTTTTAATATCTTTGACTTTCACATCTTTATTTACATCACAAAACAATTGATACACATTAAAATTATCATTTTCATTTTTGATGATAATGTAACAGTTTCCATTTCTATAACCTTTTACTAAGATTTCAGATTGAATAACTTTTATTTTAATACCCCCTTTAGAAATCTCTATACAGCGTATTTTTTTATTGCTTCTTCTATTGTTTTAGCATCTTTTTCTTCTGAATAATCTATATAAGCTGGTATTACCTCACCAATATTTAATACCATTAAATCAAACCTTTGCCCTGTATTTTCGTTATAAAAGCAATGGGAATAATAGATAGGGATCTCATACAGCATCCAACCCTTTATATCAAACCCTTTCTCTTGGATATAAGTAATACAGTTATGAAAACGAATTAATGAATCATCCTCATGATTCTTTTTATTGAAGTAACTCCCCTCTTCAATTTCTTCAAAATGAGAAATATATTCTTCTATTTTTATCTTTATATAGATATTCAAGCTATTTTTCAGTAATTCTTTTGCAAATTCTATCTTTTCCATATAGGATACCCCTTATGATTTAATAGTTTCCTTGCTCTGGCTCAAAGTCGAATGCTCTACCGATAAATTATGGAATCGTTGGAATACTTCTCTCATAATATCTATATCTTCTTGTTCTACTTCCAATTCATCATCAAGCGACAAAATTTCTCCAGTTTCTAACCATCCCTTATACATTGATACAAACGTATCTATCGTTTCTTGTATCTTTTCTTTTTTTAACTTGTCCCATAAATCCCCATCAATTTGACTTATAAAGTCATCTAAATAAATTGCTTCTGTTTCCTTATATTGAGCAACAAGCACTTCCTTTAATTTTTCTAATTCATTTTGTGATAATTCATCAGGATTGAAATTACATTTTAACCAATAATATCCTTTAGGGATGTATTGTACAAAATTTAAAATATCCTCTTGTTTTGAAAAATCAAATTCTAGAAAACCTGTTCCTTTACAAGTAGGACACTTTTCCTCCCCTATTTCAAATAATAAAGATCTGTAAGCCCCTGTACAATTTTGACATTTACAATTCATTTTCATAGTTTTCCTCCTAATTTTTATACATTAAAATTAAAACTTTCGAATCGAGAGATTTAACAAGTAAATCTCTATCTTCCAAAGTTCTAACTTACTTACTGATACATAAATTGAATGGCTAATACACCGATACGGTTTATCTTATTTTTTTCATCCCAATAAATATTTACATCAGCGTATTTCCCATTAAAATCTTTCTTTATTAATTTATCAATTTCGCTGTAATCATTCGATTTCGTTTCGTAAATTGCTGTATATACTATATCTACTCCACATCGTACATCTTCAGGTATTTTCTTATTTGCATCTTCCCAAAGTTCCAATTGATATATTTCCTGTTTAACTTCTTCTACTGATTTTTCCTTTTTTGTCATAGCTTCTAATTGTTGATCAAAATACTCTTTTTTCACACCATCATAACGGTTAAATACACCTAATTTTTTTCTTAAATCGTTATTTGTTCCCGCTTTTTCTGGTGGGGCTATATAAAATTTACTTTGAGTTTGCTTTGTGGATTCTTTTGATGCTGTATTATGATTTACAAACCAATACACCGAAGCGCCCATTACTATTAAGGCCATACATATATAAATAAGTAATTTACGTTTCATATCCTAACCGTCCCCCTATTCCTTATTAAAGAAGCTTAATGGATTAAGGACTTGTCCATTCATTCTAGTTTCAAGATGCAAGTGTGCCCCTGTACTATCTCCTGTCGATCCTACATGTCCAATAATCTGACCAGCTATTACTTTTGCATCTTTTGATACAGTAATAGAATTTAAATGTGCATATCTAGTTTCAAAACCATTCCCATGATCCAAAATAACTAGGTTTCCATATCCACCCATAGTACCAGCAAATGTCACAGTTCCATCTTTTACAGCCCCTACAGGTTGATTCATAATATTAGGCGCTGATATATCAACTCCGTTATGTTTTTCTACCTTTCCTGTGATTGGGTGAACTCGTTCAGGGTTAAAATTAGAAGTTACATTTTGAGTAAATGACAATGGAAATACTAACCCTTTTTCATTTGCGGTAACGTTTTGTAATTGCCCTAGATTTTGATTTATTGGATTAGGAGTCTTTACTTTATAGGTGTAGGAAGCAACCCTTCTAACAACCCGATCCTCTTTACTTAAAAAATATTTTTTTGTAGTAGTTTCAATTATCGCTACTAGGGTAGGGTTTTGAAATGTATCTTGAAACTTCAAGGTATTTGCTTTATATTTCACTGGAAATTTGGAGTTAGATTGATCAAGTACTTGGAATTCAAGAATTTTATAATCTGTCCCTTCTTGGAATCCAGTGTTATCTTTTAAACTTTCTTTAAATGTTTGCTTTGCTTTTATAGGGTCAAACACTAGCTTCCCATTTGCAAGTTCATCCTTTTTCAATTCTAAGCTTGCATCATGTACAGCTACCTCTAGATCCTCTTTTAAATACTTAGAGCTTTTTGCGTATGTGGCAATATTCATATTCAAAGTTAATCCCATAACAGCCATTAATACGATAAATAAAGTTCTGATAAGATCTCCCACAATATCACTCTTCCTTATGTAGTCCCTGTATATTCGCTTCTAACAGTTCTCTTAATCTTATAGGGCTTAGAATTATCAATCTTAAATAAATCAATAACTGTTAATGGGGGTTGGGGAATTTCAAACTCAATATAAATTTTTCCCCCTCTAGTGGTTACTGTTTCAGTTCCCTTAATTTTTATTTGATCCGCTTTATAATGATGGATATTTACAAGATAGTCCTTCATTTCTTTATATAAAGCTGAATCATATTTCCCTTGTAAACTTGCTTTTTTTTGAGTCTCATATATAGCTAAATTAATAGTTTCATCGACTTGGGATGCATTGAGAAATAAAGCTGGTTGAAAAATTGACCAAAGGATTAATGGCATCAATAATACATATGAAAGAACTTGATTCATACGCACACCCCTTTCGTATTTTAATTATTTACTATTAAAAGATTGCTTGGTAAAAGTTATTTGTATACTTTTCTAGTAAGTTCTTATACTCTTGTTCTTCTTTTTCTGTAACTTCACCACCCTCACCATAAATCTTGGAATACAACATTTTCTCCCTCTTTTCTTCCTCTTCAGATGGGAAAATGTTACCTTCCGCAAGTTCAATGAATTCTATTAAATTCTCAATTTCTTTTTCATTTAAAGATTGTTCTAGATCAGCGCAAATACAGAAGTAAGCTAAATTCCAATGTTCTACTTTCAATTGAATTCCACAGATCGGCAAATAATTAAAAATCTCTAGTAAATACATTCTTTCCTTTGTATTTAAATTGTTTTTTCCTTTTTTAATATGTTGTTTAAGGTTACGCACTACCTTTGCTTTGACAACATATCCTGTATCTTCATAGCCTGTAGAAAGTTCTTCTAAATCAGCCATACCAGACTGATTTCTATATTCGATTACTTGTTCAGCAATTGTCATAGGGATAGCTAATGCGCACACATTTTGTCTTTCCACTTTAAACATATACATCACACCTTCTTAACTCTTATTATTCTCAAAATAATGTTCTCGATAAAATGTTCTCAAAAATAATGCTCTCGATAAAATGATAATCCATTGAATATTCAATGGATTATCATAAAAGTTTGCTAAATACTTATTTTTTAATTTGTAGGTATTAAGGCGCTACTTTAGTAGAAGTAATTTGTTTCTGTACTTCTCCACCTTTAGTTTGAACAGAAGGTGTTAATTGATTCCACACCACCGCACCAATTACTACAAGTGTTGCGGCGATTAATAATACTTTTGAAATGACTGAATCCATGATCTTTTTCTCCTTTACGATTTAAAATTTTTTAATTTTTATTTTACTTTTGTTCCATCAATCTGAGTTTGAATTTGTGATCCTTTGCCTTCAATTGAAGGCGTTAATTGATTCCACACCACCGCACCAATTACTACGAGTGTTGCGGCGATTAATAATACTTTCGAAATGACTGAATCCATGCACATTCACCTCCTTTAAATATGACTTTTTCCTAAAATATCACTAAACATGGCAAAGATATAAAGAACTAACCATGATATGATTAACAAACTTGTTGTAGTAAAAAACCCAAACATAACTGTTTTACTTTTTCCGCTTTGTTGCATTTGTGCTTCATAGTAGGAAAAAGCAAATACGCTAGATTCAGCATTAATTGTTTCTAATGCTTGATCCTTTGAAGTTTGATCCATTTTAAAAATAATATCTCCTAATGCTTTTGTTCCTTCTCCACCAATATCTTCATGAAAAACGTCTTTAGCCTTTTCAGGATCAGACTTCCATAATGAAAGAAATCTAGCAATTGTACCGTCAATATGTTCAAACATCGGTAGAGAATCCCTAATAATTCCATATATATTAACTTCTTGCGAAGGATTTAATGAATATAAATCAGCTTTTAAAACATCAAATAATGTAAACACTTCTGTCATTTTCTTTTGATATTTTAATGCTATTAAATAATTAATTATCATCGAGATAATTGAGTATTTAAAAATTGGCTCTGTAGCTAGATATATACCCCAAACCAAAAGTAGGCTCATTACGGAAAATTCTCCTAGCGTTACATATGGAATAGCTAGATAATAGATTGCTAAAAAAAGTAACACTACAATTCTTGTAATTTGATAATGAGAAGCCTTTATATACTTAATTTCTGCGGTTGATAATTTTTGCTGGAATTTTGATTTATTATTAGCTAAAATGAACTTTTTCTTCTTTTGTTGGATACTTTGAGCAATTTTTGTTCTTTGTAATTTTCGTTCTTCAAGAGAAGTACATAGAGCATAAGTTTGATATGCTCCTGTTCCAAAGAATATGAGTACCAATAGATAGACAAACAAGCTTACCAATAAATCTACAGACACATCTTTTACACTCCCATCTATTTAGCAAATATGTTCAATATCTAAAATTAGAATTATACAATTTAGGTATTCAAGAATACTTTAAGGTTGTAATAGTTCCTATTTTAGATATCGGCTCTCGGCTTACTCATAACAAAAGCTGTAAGAACTGAAAAAATTGACATTACTAAACTAATCGTAAATAGTATTAGTGGCGTTTTCTGTTGGAAAACATACCAAAAATCTACTACACCTGAGATCCTATAAGCTAAAAAGACCATAAGAGGTAATAAGATCATTGGTGTATACCCTAAAATTACTGTTTCTAATTTTCTTGTTTTATCAGTTTGAATATCTTGTTTCCTTTTCTTTATATCTGCATTTAAATCCATTAAAGACATGGTGATATCACCACGATCTATATGTGCTTTTTTTAATAATTTTGCGAAACGTTTCGCAAAAGTTGAATTTATTGAATATGAAAATACATTTACCGCTCTTTCAAATTCTAAATTCCCTCTATCCTTTTGAAGTGATGATAATAGTTTCATATAGATATGCTTTAATTCTTTATTTTTTGTTTCTTTTACAGCATTTAGCATTGTATAGTATATATCTTTTGAGGTACTTTGATAATTTTGAAATAAAACATGATATTCAATTAAAAATGCATACTGTGTTTTTAATCGTAACATTGTTAGTCTATATCTAATTGCAACATACGGTAAAATCCCAAAAGTAATACCAATACCTAACGCAAATACAAGATCATGAATCAAAAGGTATAAAACTGTAACAGTTATTACGAAAATAAGCATTGATGCAAACAAGAAATTAAACACATTTACATTTTTACTATTTTTAGAAATACTAGAAAGTAGTAATTCTAGATGTTTAACAAATGGGTGTACTTCGTAATTCTTTTTTGCTGTTTGATGTACTTCTTCCCATCTTTTAATTTCTCGTCTATTTTTCCATCTTCTAAAGTTCTTTTCTAACTCACCTTGCAAGAATGGAGCGCCTAACAAAGCCCATAAACCATAAAAGAATAGGGAGTATCCAAGAATCTTAGAAATTGCTTCGATAAACAAAATCACGCTTATTCACCCCTAAAATATAATGTCTTCTTTTACAGCTGTAGTTATTGGACAACGGTTACTTTTTTCTTGTAGCAATTGAATAAATCTTTCAGCCTTTTTCCGATCTATAGATTTCATTTTCTTTATTAATGCCTCGGAAACTTCTGAATTGTATTCCCATCTTTCATCCAATTCATTATATTTCATTAAATAGTTGATCCAAGCTTTATCGCCTTTATAGTCGTAACAAATTTCATAAATACTCATTAATCTCTTTGCATTTTTTTCTTCATCATTTTTCATAATAATGCCAAGATCTAAATTTTTTGCTACTCGTCTAATTTCATTTTCTAGCTTTCTATTTGCGTATGCATCAACAATATGTTGTGCTAATTGTTCAGGCGTTCTAGACGGATCAGTAATATGATAGGTCATCATCATTCCAGTTGTCCCTCTCTCTGCCCCTTTCATAGCACCATCAGCTTCAATCCCACGTACCTCTTGAAAGATTACATAATCATGATCTGTTCTTAAAGCTGAATAAATTACATCTTCGATATTTCCATTAACGGTATAAAAGTCATATACGAGTCGATCAGGAAAATCTTTTTTTAGAAAACTTTCAGGACTTGTTTCAATACAAATTGCAATTTTTTCAGGACTTCTACTAGCATATATTGTTTTTAACATAGTAGATTTCCCTGATTCAACATGTCCAGCTATAATCATATTCAGATACAACTCTGATATGATTTCCATTAGTTCTACATCTTCGGAAGAGATTGTTTTTCTTCTCGCTTGTTCTTCAAAAGAGAAGTTACTAATTATAAATCTTCGAAAAACAATTACAGGAAATAAATCTGCTGGCGGACGAACAATATTAAGCCTTGTTCCATCCTTCATTTCAATTTCAGCCCTTGGATTTTCGTGATTGATTTTCAATCCTTTATGTCCTACTTCCAACGCACGAAATATCTCATAGATGTGTTGTTCGTCTCTTAATTCTTCTTCTTGCTTTACAAACTTACCATTAATTTTGAACCATATTTCTTTACCTATGATGGATGCTGATACTGATTCAGGATACTTTTTCCACTTATAAAACGCTCCGAATCCATAAATTTCATGGAATAGAGCTTGAGCAAGTGAATCAAAAAAGTCAGGATACTTTACATCTAGTAAATTCTGTTCCCTAAGACACTTTTCAATTTCTTTTGTTAAAATCTTTTCGGCTTCATGATCACCCAAAATTGCATTATGCTCTATTTCTTGCCTTTTTATCTTTTCATCGGAACTAATACCTCTGTCTTCATATATTTTTTCTATACTTTTTTTGACGATTTCTAGTACCTCTGAGAATTCATGCGCTTGCTTTACACTTTTGGCTTTTTCCACATTGTAACTAATAACGTCTGCGACTCCACTTTCCTGTAAATGGGAGTTTATATCAAATACTTTCGATGTTACTGTTGACATTTATTTTACCTCCTTCCTTTTTTTACAGGATACCAAAAAATTTCCTTCTTCTTGGCAATTGAAGTTCATCATTAAAAATTAAATCAACACTAGATGCGATTGACTTCGCAACAGCATTAATTGACTGTTTGTATCTGACATCTTCATAATCATATAGTACAGTTCGTTCAATCTCAGAAAGCATACCATTTTCACTTTTTTCTATTGTTGTTAATAATGGAATATCAATATCTTTATGAATATCTTTGGTAGTAGGCAAATGCGATAGGTCTTCAAACTGATTAATAATCATTAACAGATCATCTTTTTCATAACCTAGTGGATATAAAATATCACGATGAAATTGATTGAATTTTCTTATCGCCTTTGTTTGCTGGTTCATAATTAAAAATCGTAAATTACTTTCATTTAACGCTTGAACCATATTAGCATTATCAAAATGCGATCCAGCATCAACTAAGACTACATCAAATGTCTTTTTAGAGTGTTCAATTAAATAGTTAATTTCTTCTTTAGTAAATAATCTTTCCATTTTAGTATCACGATTACCACCTAATATATATAGGTTGGGATTAGCCATATAGAATTGTGACAAAAATTCCTGTTCAGAACTAATGGTTTTAGATGCTAACTTACTTTTAACCTGATCCATATAATTCCCTTTAAAATTCAGTTGATCAGTCCCACTATCCCATGCATTCAGTAATAAAACTCCTACTTTTGCATTTGTATATTGGCTTAACGCTTTTCCTACGCTTAAACATGTTGAAGTAGTACCAATGTTAGAAACTGAAGAGAAGAAAGCTATGATATTAGTTTTCTTTACTATTGCTAGATTAAGATTTTGCTCAATAAAATCAACAATTTGTTCTACTACTAATCTAGGTGGAATTAAATAAATATCCTTACTATTACAAATTGCTTTTACTGTACTTTCAAGTTGAGGTTTGTACTGATTCTCTAACATGTAAAATACTTTTTTATTTTCAAACTCTATAGTAGATAATTCACTATAAGGCAATACACGATCTGAAATTAATAAATATCCATCTTTACTAGCTTTTTCAACATTATTAATCTGTTGTACTGAAGTAAAAACTTTTCGTTCTTTAATTTTATTAATTAGCGCTTCATCGGAAGACATTACAAATAATTTCATATTTACATAACCCCTTTCTTGTTATCTTCCAAACTTATAGACAACATAAATTTTGTATCCTTGACTTGTATAATCTTTTAATTTATTCAACATTTTTTGATCAGCTATAACTTCAATATTAGATACTGATCCTGTAGCATTCTGCTGATCTTCTTGTGTTTCCGTTACCTCTTTATTTCCGTTATCTTTTACTGAAGCTACTCGGACATTCTGTAAAATCGGTTTGGCTAACCTCATAACTTCTACATCTGAGTCTTCATCAGTTTTTAATGGCTCTTTATCATTTTTCCCTTCATTTTCCTTAGAATCTTGAACAAGGGAACGAATTACAGCTTGATCTTTATCAGGCACAAGATAAAAGTCTGCAATGTATGTTTTTCGTAATGATCCCGGAACAGCAAACAACCAACTATCAGGAATCGGAGCAATAAATTCTCCCTTTTCCTCATTTGGAATTAGATTATATGTATCCACTAATTTGGAATAAATTTGAGTTCCTTTTTTAATATCAATTGAAGCATGTTTATTTAAAACAAGTTGTACATCTTCAGGTTTCAATGCATCATGCACAGCTATATCTTTTCTTACAGAAACTACTTTTATGTCATCTTTAGTAATTTCTGATTTGAATTTGATATCTTGCTTTGCAACAATTACATCAGTTGTATTAATTTTGTCTTTAAAAACTAGTTCATAAGATCCCACTGTACCAATTCCTAATACCATCATTGAAACAGGTAATAGTACCTTTAATTTCCTTTTCAACTTCATTTCTTCTTCCCCTTCTTAAAATATTTTAGGTATGAATCTAGACCTTTTCTTCACACCATTATTAGGTAATTCATAAAATTGACGAGGTAATATTTGTACTAGAACGGGTTTTAGCACTTTTTCGATTTTCATTTTATATTGCTCATTATCATATAAGAATTCAGTTTTCCACGTTAACTCTATTAAATCCTCATAAGGAATTGTCGGAAAAAGAACTAACGGTTTCTTATCTCCAAGAGATTCAAGCCATGTAGTAGTATCAATCTTTTTTGTATATTTCATATTTATAAATTGATAAGTTACTCCCTCTGTTTCCTCAATCTCATTTAGGAAATCAATAGCCCTTTTTTCTTCCCTTTGTACCTCAGCATCAATTCCACCGTTCTTAATGGTTGATAGCCAATCTATTTTGATTGGATCAGGCTCTATGCAAATATAAATATGATCAGCATGGTGTAATAAACTTTGTACTGTTGGATCATTCAAACGATTCGAAACATCTACAATAGTAATTGTCGAGTTGATCGAATAAACAAATTTCAGCATTTCTTCGTATCCAAATGACTCTATAGGCTCTAAACGTGAATCTATTACATACCAATCCACACCATGTTCATTCCATACAGCTCCATGCTTTTTAAATGATCTATTCATAAGAAGTTCTCTTGCTACATCTACATATTCCTGTTCCTTTTCTTGTTCTTTAACAGGAATAGCCAAGTAATCAAAGGTGTAAGGTTTTAGAACTGGATACTCAACATAAGATACCTTTAATCCTCGTCCAGCTATTGCTTTAGCTAAATTATGTGCAAATGTTGTAGAACCAGCCCCAGACCACATAGAGCCTACTACAATTAGTTGATTAGGAATAGATGTATAAGATGTTTTAAATACTTCTTTTTCTACAACCTTTTCTTGATAAATTATCTTTTCCTTTTTTTCAACAGGTGGTTTAGTAGCTATTACACTTGCATTCACTTCTTTGATTTGTAAAGGATCTTCTTCACTGGGTTGTAGGGAAAAGAAGTTTAATATTTGTTCAATAACTAGTTCAAAATCGGATTCAAAAACAGTAAATTCAATGTCATTTCTGTTTAAAAAATCACATATAGATTTTGAATCAATCACTTTTGAATCTACAACAATATAATCTACCTTCCAAAATTCAACTACATCCTCTACATCAGTTACCGTCTGTACATTCTTTTGATATATTTCAACCTCCTTTCCATATTCATGATTCTCTAAAATTGCGACTAATCTCTCAAAAGCAAAATTGGACTTCATCGAGATCGCTAATTTCATAATTCCACCTACTCTTTTGTGTATTTTATTCACAAAATTTATAACAAAAGCCCTTTCTAAAAAAAGGACTATGTTTATTTAATCAACGTTCTTTCATCACAAGAAAATTGTACCATCTTGTGTTTAATTAAACAACAATTTTTGTGTATTTTTTAAACAAAAATGTTTAAATATCCGAATTAGAGCATATTTTAATATTAAAAAAGCTTACTATTACGATAGTAAGCCTTTCCATGATTCTTATAATAATTCTCTTAAACTACTTTTTTATCTCTCTAATTCTAGCTCTTCCTCTTTTTCTTTTTCCTTCGGCTTATCTTCCAGCCCTTTTAAAGAATTTAATTCATTTTGCGCTTGTTTTTCACTAGAATAAAATTCTGTAACTCTTTCAACGCCATTATATTTGTCTAACTTCCCTACATACCAACCGTCCTTAGAATTTATTACTTTTAAATCCTCGCTTTTTTCTTTTTCGGTAACATAAACATTATTAGTAATTTCTTCTCTTAATCCATTGTTTCTTGGTAGATTTTTAGTTTTATTAAATGCATAATCAACTAATTCATCCATAGTTTGAATTTCTTTATTTTTTAATAAAGTCCAGCCGATTACATTCCCACTATTTTCTGAAAGGAGTATTTCTTTTTGGCTACCATAGGATAAATATTGCCCTACATGAAAATTGGTATCTATTTTAATATCATTTAGCCTTTTATCTATATCACTTCTAATATCTTGAACTTTTTCTTCAAGATTTTCATTTAATTGTTCTTTCATATATTGCTTTAAGACGGTTTCTTTGTGTAAAGATTGAGAGATTGCTATTCTCAACAATTGATTTTGTGCATCTTTTCTATTTGTATATTCCTTAGATACAATGTCTGTTCCACCCATGCTTGCAACAGCATACTTACCCTCAGATATCTTGTGTACTTCCAGCAAGGATTCAACATGCTTAAATTGAGATGCTTCTACTAGTTTATTATTAGTAATTTCTTTATTTAATAAATGGTAATCTCCTTGTTTATGAACTTCGGATAATGGAATAATCATATTTTTATTGGTTCTCAAATAGAATTTATCATTTTTAGGTGAATGCTCTAATCTAGCTGATAGAATAATATTGTTTTGTTTGTTAAGTAATTCAAATTGATTAGTATTTAGATTTTCTTTATTACTTAGTTTTAATCCTAAATCTTTTTCAAAGAACTCTACAGCTTCATAATATTGTTTATCGTTATTTTGATAGAAATCTAGAATTTTGTCTTTTTGTAGTTCATCAAGAGTAGAAATTATATCTCTCGAAACCTCCTGAATCTCACGAATTGCATTTTTAGCTAAGTTTAGATCTTTCGCCCATGTAGCTATATATCCTAAAGAAAAATCATCCCTTTCTAGTCCATAATTACTAGAAACTACATAAGCAACACTTTCCGCTTGTGCTTCCTTATGTCCCCTCGAAAGGTCTTTCATTTCACTTTCTTTATGATGTAACTTCGCATGTGCATATTCATGTAGTAAAGTAGCAAATTTGTCATTTGCATTTTTATTTTCGTTTGTACTTATTACAATTTCATTTGTGTTCCTGTTATAATATCCCCCAACTCCTTGATCAGTAACACTCTCCTTAATATCATATGGAGTTGTTTCCTTCACATGTTTAAAGAAGTCTTTATATAAATTATCCATTGATTGGTTATCTGACAAACTATTTTTAATAAAATCACGCACTTTAGGAATTTCTTTACCTACAGTTTGGGAAACATCAAACACACTTACCATTTTATAACCAACGGTTCTTTCTACAGTTTCAGTTTGAACTTTACCATTCTTATCTAGAATAGGCTCTTTTGTTACAGGATCTACTTTTTCAACTTTTATTTTTTGCTTTTGTGGAGCAAGGATACGGATACTTTTCTCATATTGTTTCGGACTTCTCCCAATCTTCTTCCAATCATTAAAGCCTTGCACCATAGTAGCATGTGGCTTTTGAGCAATAATTAATATTGTATTATTAGTTGAATAACCTTTAAATTGCGACATTACTTTTAGTAAATGCTGAAAACGATCATTTTTAAAAATTTCTTCAAGGCCTTTTTCTAATTTTTTATTGGTATCTTCAACTGTTATAAAGTTTTGCATCCTTCTCACACTCTTTTCACATATACTGGTTTAAAGAATTCTTTATCAAATTTATTAATGCTTACATAACCATCAAGCACATAATCATTAATATCCTCATTCAAATGAATTATTTCTTCATAATCAAAATGTTGTTCCCCTTGTTTCTCATAAATTGATTTATCTGTCCCTAAAATCTCATGTTTTTCTAACATCTTTAGCCCTCCTATTTACATTGAAATTCAAATAAAACTTTCCCATCATTAAAAACAAGTACACTAGCAAATTCTTTTTTGCCTTTAAAACCTTTTATCTTACTAGTTTTCCCTTTTTCACATAAGGATTTTATCAGTGTCTTTGTAAGTTTCTTTCCTGATTTCTCTTTAGGAAATGTTTGCTTACACCCTTCTTTATAATTGGTACAACCATAAAATTTTTCTTTCTCTACAATATGTCCCTTTTTACAAGTAGGACAAAGGGCTAAATAATCCTGAGAAGCTATTTGTTCTACCTGTTCCGACATATCCATTTCCTCTAGTTGTTTTTTCGTCGTTGTAACTAAATGTTGTACAAACCGTTCTGTATTGGCAATAAAGTTTTCTTTTGTGCCTTCATTTTTTCCTATTCTCTTTAAATACTTTTCCCAACCCGCTGTTAATTTTGGATTAGCTAACATTGTCCCTTCCACTAAATCACATAAAATTGCTCCTTTTTTAGTAACATACGTCCGGTTATTTTTAATTTCTATATACTCTTGTTTTTTTAAATTTTCAATGATATTACCCCTTGTACTTTCTTGACCTAATCCTTCTGTCTCTTTCAAAGCATTTTTTTCTTCTTGATCTAATTTGTCTAACACTTTACTTCCACCACAGGTTTTCATGAGTATAATAAGCTCACCTTCAGTGTATCTTTTAGGAACTTTTGTCTTCCCTTCTTTTGTTTTCAAAACAACCGCACAATTATCACCACGATTAAGTTTGGGTAAACTTCCCCTTTCATCCTCTTCTTTACTATCTTCATGATCTGTAGTGAATAAGACTTTCCATCCCTTACTCACTTCCACCTTCCCTACTTTTTCAAACTTTAAATTTTGAAGGTTCAAATCAATTTTCGTTTCCTCATAAATATAAGGATGATGGAACATTCCTAGTACGCTATGAACAATTTCAAAATAGATATTTTTTTGCTTGTCCGTTAATTGATTTATTTGTTTTTCTGTTGGGATTTTTTCAGTCAGTACAATAGCATAATGCTCCTGTACTTTTTTATTATTTACATATCTAGAATTGGGTTCTAATGAATATGGTTCAAAATCTACACCAGCAATTTTTTGATATTCTTTTAAATGTTCTTTCAAATACTCAAACTCGTTTTCTGTAATATATGGCGTATCTGTTCTTGGATACGTAACTAGGGTTAACGGTTTATCATACAACGATTGAACCGTTTCTAAAACTTCCTTAGGGCTATATTTGTATTTTTTATTTATTAGAGCCTGTAAGCTCGATAAAGAATGTAATTTCGGTGAAGATACCTTTTTCACTTCCGTTTTCACTTCTTCTACAATCGCTGTATTTTTCGAATGCAAAGATATGTTATGCTCTTTTAGTTTTTCTTTTAACAGGTACTCAGAATCAAATTTTTCTTTGTATTTGGCACAAAAACTTTGATTATCTTTTTCAAAATACCCCTCTATTTCATAGAAAGAAGTAGGTTTAAAATTGGTAATTTCCTTTTCACGCTCATAAATTAAATTTAACGTTGGTGTTTGAACCCTTCCAACTGTAAACGTGCCTTTAATCCCTTTTTTTTGAAGCAATCCACTATATAAACGTGTGCCATTTAGTCCGACTAACCAATCTGAAACTTGTCTCGCCTGTGCTTCATGGTAATAGCTCACAAATTGATTAGCATCTTTTAAATTTTCGAATCCTTTTCTAACTTCTTTTTCAACTAAACTATTAATCCATAATCTTCTTAAAGGCTTCTCTCCGCCTCCTGTCAAGCGAATTATACTATAGGCAATGTTTTCCCCTTCTCGATCCGCATCGGTCGCTATAACCACATCTGAAGCGTCTTTCATTAGTTTTTTAATAGTATTGAACTGTTCTACCTTATTATTTGATACCTTAAACTTAAATTCTGAAGGAATAATTGGAAGATCTTTTAAATTCCAATATTTTAATTTTTCATCGTAATCTACAGGATCATAAAGTGTTACTAAATGACCGATAGCCCACGTTAAAATTGCTGAATTTGGAAATAAAGGACAAGCTGGAATTTCTATATATCCTTTCTTTCTTTTGGTATTCACGAATACCTCTTCGTAGGCTTCAGCTTGATTTTGTTTCTCCGCTAAGATTAATGTGTATCCCATTTGTAAATCAATCTCCTTTTATTCTATATAGTTTATTTCCTTTATTTTCACCTGTTCGTTTTGTTTATAAGTTGACACAAACAACAGAAGCAACAATTAACCAAAATGGAAGAACTAAAATTAACGCATTTATGCAACCTTCAATAAAAGCAAATGGTTTCTCTTTAATCTTTATAACTTGTTCCACTACTATTTCCCCCTCATAAAATCATCTTTCCCCTCACCCTATACCCACATTGCAATAATTAAGGCAATTAGGGTATTTTAGGTATTTTTAAAAGCTATTTCTTATTGGACTAAAAAGTTTAACTCTTCATCAATATCTTTTTCAATGTCTTTTATGTCCTGTGAAAGTAACTTTTCAATATCATCAATATTGTTAGCCAATTCAACGTTCTTGGCTATTTCAGTTTTATTGTCCTCCATACTTTGCATACCCTGTTTAATTTTTATAACGGATTCGATGCTTTCACTTGAAAAATCAGCATTTTCCATAATCGTTTCAAGTTCTACACTATAATCTACATATTCCCGTTCTTCTTCAAAAAGTGTCATATTAATAGACTCAATCTTTTCTCTCGGTAGATATTCGTTTAATGTAAATTTACCATCCAAGTAATCTCTAGCCAATTTTTCTATCGACTGAGGTGTATTTATATCATCATTCAAATTATCAGCTTCATTTTCCTCATGAATATTCAACTCAACTTCTTCTTTTTTATCCATTTGTGGTTCAGGCTCTTGAACGATCTTCTCCTTTTGCAAATTAACTTTCACATCTTTTTCCAACTCATTATCAGTTAGTTCCTCAACTTTCTTATCATTATGATTAAATAGCGAACGATATCTTTCTCTATATTCATCATAATTTTTCAAGAAATCTTTATAGATAACAAATTGCCATGCCTTTTTCAATTTCAAAGGGTAATATCCAGAAATAAACACATAACAATCTTGCTTATCTATGTTTATTAATTCTCCTTCAGTAATTAAAGGTCGTTTTACATATTGTTCTTGTACTGATCTAGAACTTGTAGACTTCCCACTAAACATACCCGAAGGACCACTTAATGATTCAGATGTCATGCGAACCGTAGTCTCACCAGCTAAATTAGAGTAATATTTAGCTGTCTCAGGATCTTTGGTTCTTAAAAAGAGCGTAAAGTCATGGTTATTAATAATAGTTCTTGCTATTTCCTTTCCATATAAATTTTCTAATTGTGCATTATCTTGAATAATTGTAATCATACTCATGCCTAACCCACGACAAGTAGATAAAACCCTATGATACTTCTCTATCTTTCCGATATTCGCAAATTCATCTAACAAGAAGGTGGATGGAATAGGTAATTCAGAGTGATTACGATCAGCAATGTCATAAAATACACTTATCAATTGATCAAAAAAAGTTGCTGTTAGTGGTGTGAACGGATTTTCATCCATACGAATTTTTATATACAATATACTTTTCTCTTTTTGAAATTCGTTAAAATTAAAATCACTATGCATAGTCATTTTTGCAACCTTTTGTATTGAAAATATAGCTGTTTGTTGCGCAAAAGATGATAATATACTTGATCTTGTTTTACCTTCAGCAATGCTGGCATCTTTCAATAAATTGTATGCTGGGTGATCCTCTCCTATTTCGTCACACAATTCCCTCAAATAATTTTCATTATCTGATAAACGATAAAATTCCCTCTTAACATCTTTTGGTATATTCGCATTAGGCTTTTCATTCTTACAATAGATAATTAATCCAGCTAGTAAATCTTTAGCCGTATTAAAGAAGTAATCCTCTTTATCATCTTTCTTAGAGTTTTTTGATATTGTTTTAGCTAGTTGTAATGCATCTTGATCATCTTTTACATAATCAAGCGGATTATATGCATTAGACTCAAAATTAATAAAATCAATTTGGTATACTTTGTAACCCTGATCTTCTTTTATTTTACGAGTCATTTCATGTAATTGTGCGTGATAGGTAAAGCTTTGATATCATCTCCACCTTTTCCCCCACCTAACACCGTACGTGACAGTTTCCCGTCATACGGCGTCCCATCATTTTCAGCTAATTGATATA
>NZ_JBPWAP010000032.1:0-59684 GCF_051776705.1 Bacillus cereus group sp. BceL291
TATCAGAGGAAGCCCTTCAAGGCGTTACCCTATCATTTGACTTCTCGAAATAATAGTTCTGCTGAATATTGAATCAGCGCCTAACCTTTTCAGTTAGGAACGTGTCGCACAGCTATAACATTGCAAAGCAAGCATTTGAAAATGTAGGAAGTACTGGGGAACAAATTATTCAAACATATACCGAATTAAAATCAGCTAATGTAACATTCGTACAATCAAAAGTGGCAGAAGAACAACCAAAAACAACGAAAGAAAAATTACAGATCAATATTGAATCTGCAAAAGCAGTAGTGAAGAAAGCGCAAGCTGTAAATGTAACAGATGGTTCAGTGAAATCATTGCAACAAAAAATTACAGTTGCAGAAGCTGTATTACAAGATGTGCAAGTAAAAGATGCACAGGTAGAAACGATGAATCGTACATTAGAGTATGCGATTTCACTTGTTGAAAAAAGTATGAACAAATAAGAGAGAAGAAAAGAAGCTTATCATGATAGGCTTCTTTTTTGTTATACTAAAAGTAGCATAGAAAGAAGGAGCGAATAATTTGGAACAGAAAAAGCTAAAAAGAATTCTTGAATATGTATGGATCGCGGTTGTGCTCCTTGTAGGATATTATTTATTAAAAGATAAAAGTATTTGGGTTTTATTCTTAATGACGTTTTTATTAGCAGGATTAGGAACGTTATTTATTAACTTCTTCTTTGATAGTTTGAATGCCTGGAAGAAGAAAAAGAAGGGCACGAAGTAAAGGAGGGAATATATGCAAAAGTGGAAGCTCATATATCAGGTGATTATTTTCTTAGTGCTTGTGGGTATTGGAATGATCAAATACTCGACACCAATAGGAAATTGGGCATGGTTTACAGCTTGCATCGGCATATTTTTCATTTTACAATCGTTAACGAAAAAATATAATAGTACAGAAAGATAGCTCGCCATTTTATCGGCGAGCTATTTTGTTATGCTTTTTTCTGTTCATCATTTGTTTTTTCAATAGCTAAATGACTATGCTTTCTAGAGTAGAAGAAATAGAAGCATAAGCCGACTATAAGCCAAACTGCAAAGCTAATCCATGTTGTTTTAGACAAATTGATCATTAAATATAAGCAGCAAAGAATCGCGACAACTGGTAGTACAGGTACGAAAGGTGTGCGGAATCCGCGTTTTAAGTCAGGATGTGTTTTTCGTAAAATAAGTACTGCGCAGCAAACGAATGTAAAGGCTGTTAACGTGCCGATGTTTACTAAATTCGCTAGCAAATGTAAATCTAAAAGGCCTGCTAATAAAGCGGCAACAACGCCAGTAATCCACGTATTTAATAAAGGGATTTTTACTTTTTTATTTACACGTGCTAACGCTTTTGGAAGTAGACCGTCACGGCTCATTGCATATGAAACGCGAACTTGTCCATACATAACGACTAAGAGGACGGTTGTCATTCCAGTCATCGCTCCAACAGCGAGTAGTCCTGCAATTGCATCTTCACCAACGAAGTGCAATGCAAATGCAACTGGATCAGAAACGTCTAATTGTGTATAAGGAACCATACCTGTTAAAACGAAAGATACAATCATATATAAAATAGTACAAATAAGAAGGGAACCAATAATACCAATTGGTAAATCACGCTGTGGTTTTTTCGTTTCTTCTGCAGCGGTTGCGATTGCATCAAAACCTAAAAAGGCGAAAAACACAGTGGCAGCGCCAGTAATAATACCGTCGTATCCGAATGGAATGAACGGTGTCCAGTTTTCAGGTTTTACATATTTTGCGCCTGCTACGATAAAGGCGATAATAACTGCTAGCTTGATAAGAACCATAATATTATTAATGCGAGCGCTTTCGCGTATACCGAAGCTTAAAAGACCGGTAATGATTAGTAAAATACAAACAGCGGGTAAATCGATGAGGCCACCTTTTCCTACGCCAGGGGCCGAGGCGATTATGGCGGGCAGGTGTATATTGAAACCTTGTAGTAATGATTGTAAATAACCAGACCAACCGACAGCTACTGCTGCAACGGCAAGTAAATATTCGAGCATTAAACACCATCCGACGATGAAGGCGACGACTTCTCCGACTGTCATATATGCGTAAGTATACACACTTCCTGAGACAGGAATAGAAGAAGCAAATTCAGCATAACAAAAGGCTACACAAGCACAAGTAAATGCAGCAATAAGGAATGATAGCATAATACCAGGACCAGAATGTTTTGCTGCAACAATACCTGTTAATACAAAGATCCCTGTCCCAATTACGGCGCCGATTCCTAAAAACGTTAAATCGAGTGCAGTTAATGTTCTATCTAGTTGCTTTGGTGACTCAGTACTAAGCGCTTTTTTTCGTAATAATGACTTCACTTTGGACTCTCTCCCCCCGTTTTTTCATTTCCATAACTGCGACTATAGTATGAGCCCATTAAAAAAGAGTAAGTAAGTGGAGGTGCAGTTATGGTATGGAGTTTTTTAAAATTACTGGATTAATCTTAATATAATTCAGAATATTTTGTCAAATAAAAATATGACAAATAAAATGCGGATCAATAGGGGAAACTACTTGCAGAAATGGACGTGGGTTAACGACCCACTGATTAAAGTTAAAGTAGGAGCAGATGCTATGTTATTTTATTTTGAACTTGTCGTCATTTTACTTTGTACGAAATTAGCTGGTGATATTAGTGTGAGACTTGGTCAGCCTTCTGTACTTGGTAAGTTACTTGTTGGTATTCTTATCGGTCCGGCTGTACTCGGTATTATTAATAGTTCTGAATTGATTGATGAACTGAGTGAGATTGGTGTTTTGTTGCTTATGTTTATGGCGGGACTTGAAACGGATTTAGAAGAGTTAAATCGGAATTTGAAATCGTCATTTGCAGTAGCGGCTGGTGGAATTATTTTTCCTTTCATCGGTGGTTATGTAACAGGATTGCTGTTTGGATTAATACAATCCCATGCCATTTTTTTAGGTTTATTACTTTGCGCGACATCGGTTAGTATTACGGTGCAGACGCTACGTGATTTAGGAAAAATGAATACGAGAGAAAGTACAACAATTTTAGGTGCTGCCGTATTTGATGATGTCATTGTCGTTATTTTATTAGCATTTGTAATGAGTTTTTTAGGAACACAAGATGTGAATATAACACTTGTCATTGTAAAGAAAATTATTTTCTTTGTAAGTATTGTTTTTATTGCATGGAAAGTCGTTCCTTGGATTATGAAAATGCTTGTCCCGCTTCGTGTAACAGAAGCGTTAATTAGCGCGGCTCTTATTATTTGCTTCTCTTTTTCTTATTACAGTGAAATGATGGGAATTGCAGGTATTATTGGAGCGTTTGCAGCGGGAATTGCTATTTCTCAAACAGAGTATAAGCATGAAGTGGAACATAAAATTGAACCGATTGCTTATGCAATATTTGTTCCAGTATTCTTCGTAAGTATCGGAATGGAAATTACATTTCAAGGTATTGGAAGCCAGCTTTGGTTCATTATTATTATGACTCTTATTGCAATTTTCACAAAGTTAATCGGATCAGGTTTAGGAGCGAGACTGACAGGATTTAATCTCCAATCTTCTATTAGTATTGGCGCGGGGATGGTATCACGTGGTGAAGTAGCGCTTATCATCGCAGCAAATGGACTTACGGCGAATTTATTAGCGAAAGAAAATTTCACAGCGATTGTTATTGTTGTTATATTGACGACGATTATTACACCACCACTTTTGAAGAAATATTTTGCATAGAGAGGAAGGGCTTATCTGATGTAGGTAAGCTCTTTTTTTATTCCTAAAAGCAACGATCATATAGCATGAAGCGTTTGTAATTATGGTAAAATCTATGTATGTGATATGACAAGGAGAGGGAAGTGTGAAGATTACGAAGGAGAAGGTTATTGGTGTAATCGTACTTATTGCAGTATGTATACCATTTACTGCATGGAAAGAATCAAAAGTGAAAGATTTTCCGGTTTCTATTTTTTCGGAAGAAGCAGATGGTGAGTACGGTCAGAAGCTGAAATATACTGCTTTTTTACCTGATGTTGCGATTTGGATGAACGGTTGGGAAAAGAAGTGGACAGAAGGGGAAAGAACTGTTTATCAAAAAGGGAATCGCATTGTAAATGTGTTTCATCCTCCTGGCGATGATGGTTATTACCTTCTTGAAGCAAGAGAAAATAAGTGAACGCAACCGTAAGAAGTGGAGGTTAAATAGTGAAAGCTTCAACATTACTATTTAAAATTGAAAGTAATATGGATCAATTTTCACCAGCTGAGAAGAAGGTTGCCATGTACATAATGGAGAATGCAGAGATTGTACCGAATTTAACGACGAAAGAAGTGTCAACGAATGCAGGCGCAAGTGAAGCGAGTGTCGTTCGCTTTTGTAAATCGATTGGAATCGGAAGTTTTAAAGCATTTAAGATAGCACTCGTTCGTGAATTAACTATTGCTGATTATAATATTAACGATTTTTCAGTGATGAATACAGAAGATGGACCGTATGATTTATTTAATAAAGTTACTTATGTGAATAAAGCTGCAATTGAGGCGAGTGTTACTGCAATAGATAAGAGAGAACTTGAGAAAGCTGCAGATCGTATTGTAAATGCCGATAAAATTATCTTTTATGGAGTAGGCGGATCAGCTACGCCAGCAATGGACGGAGCTTATAAATTTACGCGGCTTGGATTTACAGCGATGATGCTATCTGATTTTCATATGATGTTGCCACTTGTGACGAATTTAAAAGAAGGCGATATATTTGTTGCGATTTCAACATCTGGTCGAACGAAAGATGTGCTTGAAATGGCGCAGTATGCAAAGAGACAAGGTGCAACTGTTATTGGAATTACGAAACTAGATCAATCATCACCGTTATATAAAGAAGCGGATATTCGCCTTTGTATGCCAGATGTAGAACAAGATCATCGTATTGCGAGTATTGCTTCGAGAATGACGCAACTGAATATGATTGATGCTTTATATGTGATTACTTTCAATCGGATTGGTAATAAAGTATTGGATCAATTTATGGAGACGCGAGAAGAAGCGTTGCGGTTACGGAAGTTAAAGTAGAAGCAAAGATGAGGAGACTCATCTTTTTTTATCCCCCTATTTGCCGGGCAGTAAGACCCTCACTTCAAAATTCAGCGGAAGCAAAGAAAGTTAGGTGGGGATCAACTGCCCGTAAATGCCCGATTGGTGCGGGCTAATAATCAGTGGGGATGAACAAAACCCACACTGATTAAAGTTTCACTTTATGATCTTTGACAAAAATATGTCATGTCGTGAAATTTTATTTCATAAAATAAGAAAGAGTAATTGATTTTTAGTTTCTTAAAGTTATAATAAAAGTGTGAAATATAATTTCAAAGAGGGTGGCAATATGTTAGAAAATTTATCGACAGAACATCGTAATGAGAAAACAATGAATTTGGATGAGATGAGCATAAAAGAAGTGTTGCAAAGTATGAATGAAGAAGATCGAACTGTTGCGTTAGCAGTTGAAAAAGAGATAGAACAAATTGAAAAGGTTGTACAGACTGTTATTAAATCTTTTGAAGAAGAGGGACGTTTAATTTACATTGGTGCTGGTACGAGTGGTCGTTTAGGTATTCTAGATGCAGTGGAATGTCCGCCGACATTTGGCACGGATGATAAAATGGTGCAAGGATTTATAGCAGGTGGATTGAAAGCGTTTACTAAAGCGGTGGAAGGTGCCGAAGATCGCGAAGAGTTAGCAGAAGAAGATTTAAAAAGTATTGGATTAAATGAGAAAGATACAGTGATTGGAATTGCTGCAAGTGGCAGAACTCCTTACGTAATTGGCGGCTTGAAATACGCACAGAGTGTAGGAGCGAGTACAGCGAGTATTTCTTGTAATAAAAATGCTGAAATAAGTAAATATGCAAAGTTAAATGTGGAAGTAGAGACAGGTGCAGAAATATTAACAGGATCAACGCGTTTAAAAGCTGGTACAGCACAAAAATTAGTGTTGAATATGATTTCAACAGCTTCGATGATTGGTGTAGGAAAAGTATATAAAAACTTAATGGTAGATGTTCAATCCACAAATGAAAAGTTAGTAGAACGATCAAAACGAATTATTGTGGAAGCAACAGGCACTAGTTATGAAGTAGCGGCAGAGTATTATGAAAAGGCAGAACGTAACGTAAAAGCTGCCATTGTTATGGTGTTGTTGCAGTGCGAATATGGGGAAGCACTGGAGAAACTAAAATGCGCAAAAGGGTTTGTGAAGAAAGCACTATAAAATAATAGGGAGGGGGATTCTATTATGAAGAAAGAAGAGAGAATGGCCAAGGAAATTTCGGAGCAACTTGGAGGAATAAAAAATATTCGTAGTATTGCTCATTGTATGACGAGACTACGATTAACGCTTCATGATGAAAGTAAAGTAAATATGGACCTTTTAAAAAAAGTTGAAGGCGTTATGGGTGTTATAGAAGATGAGACGCTTCAAGTTGTCGTTGGTCCAGGAACAGTAAATAAAGTAGCAGCTGAAATGGAAGGCTTAACAGGACTACGAATTGGTGAGATAGCAGATCATCACCTTGAAGATATTGGGCAAGAGATGAAATCAGAGATTAAGAAGAAAAATAATACACCGGTGAAAAACTTTTTACGAAAAATAGGAAGTATTTTCATTCCGTTAATTCCAGGACTTGTTGCGTCAGGAATTATAAACGGGGTTGCTAACTTTGCGAAAAACGCTGGTGCTGATCCAAATGCAACGTGGTTACAAATGTTACTACTCATTGGCGGCGGTATCTTTACATTCTTAGGGATTTTAGTTGGTTGGAATACAGCGAAAGAGTTCGGCGGGACACCGGTTCTTGGGGCAATTGCTGGCATTTTAATTTTCAACCCGGCGATGGCAAACGTAAAATTGTTTGGTGAAGCATTAGTGCCCGGACGGGGCGGATTATTCGCAGTTATTTTTGCAGCATGGCTTATGGTTGTAGTGGAAAGACAAGTTCGAAAAGCAGTGCCGAATGCAGTTGATATTATCGTGACACCACTCATTACTGTATTAGTTGTAAGTATTGTAACAATGTTAGCCATTCAGCCATTAGCAGGTTTCTTATCAGATGGTATTACGAGCGGAATTAATGCGATTTTAAATATTGGCGGAGCATTTGCTGGCGCAGTACTTGCGGGAACATTTTTACCTCTTGTTATGGTCGGATTGCATCACGGTTTAACACCAATTCATATGGAATTTATTAATCAAACACACGTAACACCTTTATTACCAGTACTAGCAATGGCTGGTGCTGGCCAAGTGGGCGCAGCAATTGCGATTTATGTGAAAACAAAAAACAAACGACTTCGAAATGTAATTAAAGGTGGATTGCCAGTTGGCTTTTTAGGAATTGGTGAGCCGCTATTATACGGGGTTACATTACCACTTGGGAAACCGTTTATTACTGCTTGTTTAGGAGCGGCTGTCGGTGGTGCATTCCAAGCAGTTATGCAAACAGCTTCTCTTGGAATTGGCGTATCAGGGCTATCTTTAATTCCGTTAATTGCTGACAATAAATATTTACTATATTTCTTAGGTTTAGTAATTGCATATGCTTTCGGATTTATCTTTACGTACTTCTTCGGATTTAAAGAAGAAATGGCAGAAAACATATAGAGAAAGGGATTCCTTTCTCTTTTTCTATTAATAGAGAGGGAGATTTATATGATCGGAGTTTCCATTTATCTTTCAAAAGAACGAGTAGAGAAACAAGAAGAGTGGCTAAAAGTAGCGAAGGAACATGGGTTTACATCTATTTTTACATCACTGCACATTCCAGAAGATGATCCAAATACGTATAAAGAGTTAATTCAAATATTAGGGAAACAAGCTTTTGCACATGAAATGGAGCTAATGGTTGATGTTTCTCCAAAATCGTTACACCATTTAGGGCTAACATATGAAAATGTGGAAGAGCTATTGGACTGGGGTATTACCGGTTTAAGAATGGATTACGGCATTGCGCCAAAAGAAATTGCAAGCGTATCTCATAAGATGAAAGTAGCTTTAAATGCGAGTACGATTACAAAGTCATTTTGGAAAGAATTACTTACAGAACATATAAGAGTAGAGAATGTAGAAGCATGGCATAATTTTTACCCGCGCCCAGAGACAGGACTAGCAAAGTCCTTCTTACAAAAACAAAATCAATATTTACAGAAGTGCGGAATAAAGACAATGGCATTTATTCCAGGAGATGCGGAAAAACGTGGTCCGTTATATGAAGGGTTACCAACGTTAGAAAAACATCGCAATATGCGCCCGCTTGAAGCGTACTTAGAACTTGTACAAGATTGTGGTGTTGATAAAGTATTGATTGGAGATATAAGCGCAAGTTTAGAAAGTATGCAAGAAGTAGCTAGTGCAAGTAGAGGGATTATTCCATTGCGTTACAAATCATTTATAACTGATAAAGAAGTATTAAAAGTGGTAGAGCAAGTGCATACAAATAGACTAGATCCGTCTCGTGATGTTATTCGATCTGTAGAATCAAGGGAAGGAAATAGAGTGGTGATAAAGCCGATGCATACAATTGTAAGAAAGAAAGGGAGCATTACAATTGATAATGAATTGTACGGTAGATATGCAGGGGAGATGCAAGTTGCCACATATGATTTACCTGTAGATGAGAAAGTGAATGTTGTTGGAATGGTTGTGGAAGAGGACGTTTCTTTGCTGCCTTATATTGGCGCTGGAAAAATGTTCCAACTTTTTCTATGCGATAGAATAAAAGCTTGAATTAGCGCTATTTTGTAAGAAAACATTATCCGTAAAACGGATAATGTTTTTTGTTTTATTTAAAAAAGTATTTGACGAATGAAATAAAATACCGTATTGTTTTGACTTGTAAATAAAAGTTCACCATAACAAAACAAAAAGGAGAGTTCAAAATGAATCAATATATTGGGAATTTAATTATTCGTATCGTGTTAGGAGTTACGTTCTTTGCACATGGTTTAGCAAAGTTTCAATCAGGTATCGATAATGTAGCAGGATGGTTTACAAGCATCGGTTTACCAGGTGGCCTTGCATATGGCGTAGCAACTGTAGAATTAGTTGGTGGTATATTATTAATTATCGGTTTAGGTGTACGATATGTAGGATTGTTATTCGCTCTTATTTTAGCTGGAGCTATCGTAAAGGTAAATGGAGCAGCAGGTTTATTAGGAGATGGAAAGAATCCAGGATATGAATTAGATCTTGCATTATTATCAATGGGTGCGTATTTATTCGTAGTAAAAGCAGAAGGATATGTAGATCGTTTCTTAAAAGAGAAAGTAATGAAAACGAAGTAAATTTTATTTATAAATGTTGACTTGAAGAAGTATTGTAACTATAATGATTACAATGAATAGATTAAGAGTAAAACAATTTAAATATTTTTTTACACAAGATGTAACTATGTCGGTTACGTCTTGTGTAAAAATAAATAAACGGGAGGAAGAAATATGCCTAAATCAAATTTAGAAATTATTAAAAGCACGTATGAAGGATCAGCTTCTTCGAATGCAAAGCATTTAGCAGAAGCCCTCTCTGAAAAAGTGGAATGGACAGAGGCAGAAGGTTTTCCGTACGGCGGAACATATAAAGGCGTAGAAGCTATAATGGAAAATGTATTTAGCCGTTTAGGATCAGAATGGGATGATTATAAAGCAAGTGTAAATACATATCATGAAGTAAGCGGAAAAGATGTAATTATTGCTGAAGGTATGTATTCTGGAGTTTATAAAGAAACAGGAAAATCATTTGAAGCAGAATTTGTTCATGTATGGCAACTGGAGAACGGAAAAATCGTGAAGTTTAAGCAATATGTAGATAGTCATATTGTTAGGGAAGCAATGAAGAGCTAATGCTTTTTAAATGGATCGTAGGTATATGCATTACAATTATAGTAATTTTCTCGTCTATAGTTGGCGGAATGAAATTGCTTGCATATGTAGAAAAAGAAAATAAAAATATTCAAACCGAGCGAGCGACAAACGAAAAAGAGAAAAAAGCTGCAGAAGAAGCTCCGCAAATTAGTGAAGGTGAAATTATTTCTACTATGCATAAAATGGTGCACCAAAAGGTAAAATCCTCTGAAAAATGGGGATTTGTAGAGATGACAAAAAAGGAAATTTCTAATGTAAAAAGAGATATTGAAAATAGTACAGGTTTTCAATATAAAATGAAGTTATTTTCTATTATAAATAGGTGGGAAAAAGGAGATTTTTCTCAAACTGTTGAGGAGCATAACTTTTTATGGAGCCTTCAAGGTGGAGATACTGGCAAGGCGACGGAACGTTTATCGCCAGAAGAGGAAAAGCAGTATATAAGAGAAATGAAGAGTAAATAAAAACATCGCCAACCTAGATGACGATGTTTTTTCATTAAGAATGTTTTCGTATTAAAGGTCTAGTTGGCTGAACGGCAACAGTTTTGAAATGAGAAAATAAATAACATCCTGTTACAACGATAATTGTCCCTAAAATTTGTATCCACGTTAATTCTTCTCCGAGAAATATGAATGCTAAAATGGCTGTGAAAATTGGATTGAAGTTTAGAAAAATACCTGATGTAGTTGCGCCTAATTTTTGTACGCCAATATTCCAAAATACCATACAAAGAACTGTCGAAATAAGCCCAGTATATAAAAGTGATGTGATGAAAGAAGTATTTATATTTGAAACAGTGAAGCTACCTATGTTAAACGGTAGTAATAAAATAACGCCGAAAATACCAGAGTACAACGTTGCCATAAGTGGTGTAGTTGTTTTTGTTGCCCATTTACTACAAACAGAATAGATTCCCCAAATACAAACCGCTGCAATCATCCATAAATCACCGCTATTAAAATGTAGTGAAAATAAAAGCGAGAAATCACCTTTTAATAGGACGAGGATGACCCCGAAGAATGAAAGAATCATGGATAGGATTTGAAGTGTATTTACTTTTTCTTTTAGAAATAATACTGAAAATAATGCGATTGAAATTGCATTCAATGTAGAAATAAGACCTACATTCGTAGCGGATGTTTTTTCTAATGCTAAAAATTGAAAGATGTTAAAAAGAGCGACTCCTGAAATTCCCATTAATATTAACGGAATTATTGCGGTACGTGGTGGAAGGATTTTCTTTTCTTTAAGCCATACCATTGGTAATAAACAAACAATCGCAATCATCCATCTTAAATTTGTCAATGTCATCGGTGATGCATGATCGACGAGTGATTTTCCAACGACGAAATTTCCTCCCCATAATAAGCTCGTTAGTAATAGTAAAAAGACGTAAAAATAAGGCATGATAAAATCCCCTTTTTTGTAATCAATACGAATTGTAAATAATTTTAGCATTTTTCTTTATTATGTAATATATTATTTTGTATAATGGTGAAAACTCGATAAAATCTTTAGTTTAAAATGATATTTACAGAAAGATATTCAGTTTTATATAAATTATAAGTTGTTTTTTCGAATAATCATCGGTAAGAAAAAAGGAGGAATTGTAATGGAGTCGTCTGTTATTAAAGTGTTGGATGATTTGGATGTACAAATTTTAGATATATTGCAGAAGGATTCACAAGTAAGTAATGCAGAGCTGGCACGTCGCGTTAATTTATCACCGGCTGCGATGCATGCAAGAATAAAAAGGTTAGATGGGGAAGGTTTCATCGATAAGCAAGTTGCGATTTTAAATCAAGAAAAGCTTGGGTTTGATTTATTATGCTTTATTTTTATGAGTACGAATATTCATCAATTTGACAAGTTAGAAGTGTTGGAGAAAGAATTAGAATCGATGCCGGAAGTGTTAGAATGTCACTGTTTAACAGGAGAGTACGATTATTTATTAAAGGTTGCAAATCGTGATCGTAAAGAACTAGAGCAGTTTATTAGAAAGCTGAATAAGCTTGGTATTACACGTATACAGACGAGTTTGGCACTTCGTGAAATTAAATATTCAACAGTATTACCGATACGAGATGAGGAACCGAGCATCAATTAGATTGCTTGGTTTTTTGTTTGTATAAAGTGATTGACGAGGAGAAAAGAGAGCTGTATTATTATATGAAATTATGAATTAAAATTCATTTTAAGTTATAAATATTAATATCGAGGGCAAGGGGATGTAATATGAAAATCTGTAATGCGGTGACGAGTGATGTGAAAGAAATTTATAGTCTTATTGAGGTTTATGCAAAAGAGGGAGTTGTTTTACCACGTTCTCTTTTGTCTCTTTATCAATATTTGCAATGTTTATATGTTATGAAAGAAGACGAGAGAATTGTTGGAGTTGCTGGATTGCATGTATTAGGGGAAGATCTTGCAGAAATACGATCGTTAGTAGTTTCGCATACATATGCAGGGAAAGGAATAGGGCGTATGCTCGTAAATCATGTAATGGAGGAAGCTACGAAAATAAATGTAAGAAGAGTAATTTCCTTAACATATGAAACAGTATTTTTTCAAAAGTGTGGATTTGATTTTATAAATAAAGAAGCGTTGCCAGAGAAAGTATGGATTGATTGTAGACATTGTCCAAAGATGGATTATTGTGATGAAGTGGCGATGGTTCGGTATGTTGGATAAAAAATTTATAGAGAAAAAGTTCCCACTATTATTTACAGATATAGTGGGAACATGTATTTACATAAGAAATGGACAGGTTATTAAGAATTTGAATTCGTTTGTCTTACGGCAAAATTATAAAGTGGATCTTTAAGTTCATAGTTATACGTTAAACCGTCGACAATTCCTACAACCTTATCATTATCATAAAGGTCAAGCATAAATTGTGCCATTTGTTTTGCAGTGTGGAATTTCGGTACAACATTATCGTATTCGAACTCATCAATACCAAATGAACGTTTTGCAAATTCTGTTTCAGTTGCCCCAGGTGCTAAAACCTTTGCTTGCAGTTTTGCGCCTTGTTCTTTCAGTTCGTGAGACAGCCCTTCTGTAAAGGCACTTACATAAAATTTTGTAGCGCAATACGTAACAGCATCAGCGACAATCGTGTATCCGCCGCCCGATGAAACGTTAATAAGCTGTGTTCCGTCAACCATTGAATAATCTCGAACGAAAAGAGAAGAGAGTATTGTTAGTGCTTCTATATTGACATGCAACATCGTCTCGATTTTATTTAAATTTTGTTCGGCAATTGAGGCGAAATTACCAAAACCTGCGTTATTAATCCACGTTTCAATTTGAAAAGCTTGTAGGCTTTCATAAAGTTTATAAACATCTTCAGTAACAGATAAATCAGTTCGTCGAATGACAACATCTAACTCTGGATGCATTTCGTTAATTTTCAATTTTAATCCATCTAATTCTTCTTGTCTTCGAGCTACAAGTACTAAATTTTTCCCGCGAGATGCAAATGCTAAAGCTGCTTCATAACCAATTCCGGAACTTGCACCAGTAATAACAGTGTATTTCATATAAAATCCCCCTAAATTCAAATTTATTTATGGTTAGATTGTATTTGTTAGAGTATACTCTAAGTCAAATGTTTTTTATAAATTTGATACGTTCATAAAATATATAAGGATAAGCATGTGGAGGGAGTTTAGTATGTATACAATTAGTGAGGTAGCAAAATTATTAGGATTGAGCACACATACACTACGTTATTATGAAAAGGAAAATATATTGATTGCAAATCGTGATACAAATGGAAATCGACTTTACGAAGAGTCACATATAAAGTGGTTGCAGTTTGTAATGAAATTAAAACAAACGCAAATGCCAATAGCGAAAATAAGAGAATACGCTAGATTATATACAGAAGGGGCGCATACAACAGAAGCTCGTTTACAGCTCCTAGAAGATCATAGGAAATCTATTCAGATTCAAAGAGAAAACTTAGAGGTTACAGAGAAGATGCTTGAGAATAAAATTCGTGCATACAAAGGCTCATTGGAAAATAAATAGATGGTTGTTATGTGATGAAAAATGGATTTGATCTATGAGTATTTCATCATAGTGTATGGATAAATAAAAAAGAGCAGCTAGCAAAAGCTAACTGCTCCATTCAAGGGATCTCTCCAAGGGGGAGTGGAGAAAATATTATGTTACTAGCATTATTGACAGATTATTAGGAAATATACAAATAGGATGAAAGAAATTTTAAATAAACTTTCGGCATTGACAATTTTTAAAATGTTCATGTACAATATATATGAATGACATTCAGTCATTTTCGTGTGACAGGATGCAGTTAGCTTAGAAATGGAACAAATACAATGGTAAATGAGGATGATAGTTGTTTTTATATAGTATTGATGAAAGAGTATATTTTTTTAAAACAAAAATGACTGATAGTCAGTCATAAGAGGTGAGAGGTATGAAAAATAGAGCTTGGTTATATGTCATATTAACATGTATCTTTGAAATTTTTTGGGTGTTTGGTTTTAATACGGCTAATACTTGGTGGCATTGGATTATTATTTTAGGAGTTATCGCTGTTGATTTTCACTTCCTTTCTAAAGCGTGTGAACATCTTGCAACAGGAACTGTATATGCTATTTTCGCTGGAGCTGGTACGGTAGGTACTTTCTTAATGGATGTATTTCTTTTCGGTGGAAGTTTCAGCGCAGGCAAACTATTCTTCATTCTTATGGTAGTAGCCGGCGTTATCGGTTTAAAGTTAGCTGACAATAAAGAAGAAACTGTGGAAGGAGCTGCTTAAAAATGGGTTGGTTTTTCGTATTTTGTGCTGCAATTAGTGAAATAGTCGGTGTGATAGGACTTAAAATGTATAGTAAAGATAAGACATTAGCCAATGGTGCGATTTATATAGGTGGGTTTGCTACATCCTTCGCATTTTTGTATACTTCCTTCTTATTTTTACAAGTAAGTGTCGCGTATGCGGTTTGGATTGGTATCGGAACAGCAGGTGCAGTTTTGTTAAACATGTTCTTGTTTGGTGAGTCGAAAAGTAAAGCGCGTATCATTAGTGTGTTTCTTATTGTATGTGGAGTGACAGGATTAAAGGCACTTTCTTAAAGATATATTGTATTTTTATCTCCTAATTGTTTATTAGGAGATTTTATTATAAAAAAATGATTTCCTCTTAGAGTTCACTATCATTGACAGTACAATCGATTATCTTATAAAATGAGTGACAGTCATTCAATATGCGTGTGAAAGGGTTTAGATGATGAATAAAAAAGAGAAAATTGTCTATGCAGCTATTGAAGTGTTTCAGGAAAAGGGCGTCGAAAAAACGAAGATTTCTGATATCGTGAAATTAGCTGGCATTGCGCAAGGAACTTTCTATTTATATTTTCCTTCTAAGTTATCTGTTATGCCTGCAATAGCAGAAGTGATGGTTGAAAAGATGATACTTGCAGTGAAAGAAAAAGTGCAAAACGATGCGCCTTTCTCAAGTAAAGTGACGCAAGTAATAGATGCGGTGTTTCACTTTATAGCTGAATATCGTGAAATACAGGCTTTAATGTATGCTGGTCTTGCATCTACAGAACATATAAAAGAATGGGAAGCTGTGTATGAGCCCCTTTATATGTGGCTAAGTGAATTTTTAAATGAGGCAAAAGAAGCTGGTGAAATTCGTGATTCGGTTCACGCAGAGCGAACAGCGAAGTTATTTATCGCTCTAGTTGAATCAGCAGCGGAACAAGTGTATTTATATGATCATAAAGATGATGAGCAAGTCGATTTGCAAAAGGCAGAAGTACTAGATTTTTTAACACATGCACTACATATAAAGAAATAGTGAGATGAACCTGTCTGAAAAGGTAGGTTCATTTTTGAGGAAAACTGAATGATAGTCATTCATCTAATGCGTATGTATGTGTGGAAGGATAGTGTGAAATTCTAACGAGTAGGGGGGCATCTCTACTCATGACTAGCCCACAAATAGAAGGATAAAGAAAAAGCTTCTTGGGCATTATTTTTTGAGAGGAACTTACGGGAAGAGGTGTTAAAAAGTGAAGAAACCGATAAAAGAACAAAAGATGGTATTGGTCATTCTTTTGAGTAATATATTTATCGCTTTTTTAGGGATTGGATTAATCATTCCGGTTATGCCGTCCTTTATGAATGATATGCATTTAACAGGGAAGACGATGGGATATCTCGTTGCAGTGTTTGCAATGGCACAGCTCATTACTTCACCTATTACAGGCCGGTGGGTTGATCTTTACGGTAGAAAGAAAATGATAATCATTGGATTATTTATTTTTGGTGTTTCAGAGCTTCTTTTTGGATTAGGAAAAGATGTATGGATGCTTTATGTAGCAAGGGTATTAGGCGGAATTAGTGCTGCTTTTATTATGCCTGGTGTTACGGCGTATGTTGCGGATATTACATCTATTCAGGAACGTCCAAAGGCGATGGGATACTTATCTGCGGCTATTAGTACTGGATTCATTATAGGTCCTGGAATCGGCGGATTTATTGCAGAATACGGTATACGTGTGCCGTTTTTCGTTGCAGCAGTAATTGCTTTTATAGCATGTGTGATTTCGATCTTTATTTTAAAAGAACCGTTAACGAAAGAAGAACTTGCAGAGATTTCTTCTAATACGAAGGAATCAAGTTTTATTGGTGATTTAAAGAAATCATTACATCCAATGTATGCAATTGCATTTATTATCGTATTTGTACTCGCATTCGGATTATCAGCGTATGAAACAGTGTTTAGCTTGTTCTCTGATCATAAATTTGGCTTCTCGCCGAAAGATATCGCAGCAATTATTACAATTAGTTCAATCTTTGGGGTAGTTGTGCAAGTATTTATGTTTGGCAAATTGGTAGACATGTTCGGTGAGAAAGTGTTAATTCAAATATGTTTAATTGTAGGTGCAGTATTAGCATTCGTCTCAACTTTAGTCTTTAATTATTGGATTGTACTTCTCGTTACTTGCTTCATTTTCTTAGCATTTGATTTACTTCGTCCAGCTTTAACGACATTTTTATCAAAAGCAGCCGGAAAAGAGCAAGGATTCGTCGCTGGTATGAACTCGACTTATACGAGTTTAGGAAATATCGCAGGACCAGCGATGGGCGGAATATTATTTGATATGAATATTCATTATCCATATGCATTTTCAGGCGTTGTTTTAATAGTTGGTCTCGGCATTACATTTATGTGGAGAGAGAAACAGTTGGCTGAAAGTTTTGCGAAGTAATAAAACCCCTTACGACGGTAAGGGGTTTTTGTTTTATCCTGATTAAAGTTTCATTTTATAAACTTAACCCAAACCGTTTTAATTCAATAAAAATCCCCTCTAATTGCTTTCCTTTATCCGTTAATGTGTACTCTACACGAGGCGGAACTTCTGGATATACTTTTCTCGTTATAATGCCTTGAGATTCTAATTCTTTTAGTCGAAGAGATAATGTTTTTGGACTAATACCATCCATTGATTTTTGTAAATCACTAAAGCGTAATGTTCCTTCGATAAGAAGATCACGAATGATTAAAAACGTCCATTTTGTACTAATTACATCAAGCGTTTTAGCGATGGGACAAGGTATGCCAGGTAAACCTTTCGTTAATTCAACTGGATTTATATCGTTCATGGAACTAGCCTCCATAAAATTTTTTTAGATGAATTTGCTTTATAGTATCACAAAACTATACTTTTGGTAACTATATGAAAAAAATATCACTACTTCCATAAAGGAAGTTAGTGCATATACAATAGCAATACGAAACAAAAAGGATTTATATAAGGAGGTGGTGATTTCCATGGGGATAAAAAAGTTACTTGGATTTCTTAGTTTGTTTGTTATTTGTATTGTGCTTGTAGCATGTGGTGTGGAACAAAAAACTGAAGTTCAGTTATTAAAAGAAATGCCAAAGCCAAAAGCAATGACAATTGATCCCTCACTAAGTAAAAAAGAAGCGACAGAAATGGTTCATGCGGCGCAGCGTTTTTATGCATTTTGGGATACAGGTAAGGAGGAACTTATTCCGCAGACTGTTACTAAAGATTTCTTCGATAATACATTGCCGAAAGGGCGACCACAAGGCATTGAAGGATTAAAGTTTGCAGCGCAAAATTTTCGTAAAGTTGTGCCTGATATACATTGCGAGATTGAAGACTTATTAGTTGTTGGTGATAAAGTAACAGCCCGTCTTTCTTTTACAGGAACGCATAATGGTAAGAAAATTAATTTTTTTGCAATTGATATTTTACATGTGAAAGACGGAAAGATAACGGAAGATTGGCATTTAGAAGATAATCTTACACTACAGCAGCAACTCGGCTTAATAGCTGAAGAGTAGATCATATAGGGGAGAGAAAAGCGATGAAAAATATATTTATTATAAATGGACATGAAAAATACGGTACAAAGGAAGGACGATTAAATAAAACGTTAGTAGATTATATGGTTACTGTATTAGGCGAGAATCATCATGTGAAAACAACAACGATTCAAGATGGTTACAATATTAAAGAAGAACAAGATAAGTTTTTATGGGCCGATGTTGTGATTTATCAAACGCCAATTTACTGGTTTAGTGTACCGGGCTTATTTAAAACGTATATGGATGAAGTATATGAATACGGTTTGTTCTTTAAAGGGGCAGATGAATATGGAACAGGTGGTTTATTAAAAGAGAAAGAGTATATGTTCTCTACAACTTGGAATGCACCTAAAAAAGCATTTGGAGATAAGACGAAGTTCTTTGAAGGAGAAAGTTTAGAATCAGCGCTTAGTCATTTACACCGCGTGCAGAAGTTTCTCGGTATGAGTCCGTTAAAGAGTTTTGCTTGTTATGATGTGGTGAAGAATCCGGATATAGAGAAGTTTTTATTGAACTTGAAAGATCACTTAGATGGAGTAATTAAATAATAGTATGTGAAGAAGGTACTACTAAGGATGTAGTACCTTCTCCTTTTATAATGACTCACATTTTAAGACATGGATGGCTGTATCCATAACTTCGCAAAATTTGCCCAACCAAATGAATCAATTGTTACATTTTTTAAAGAAGAAGGGTATGTTTTTCTTTTTAGAACGTGATAGTTAAATAAAATGATGTGTTCTGCTTGTAAAAACTCTTCAATCTCATACATGAGTTCATAGCGCTTTTCTTTATTTTCTTCTAGTAAAAATGTATCTAGTAAACAGTTAATTTGTTTTTCGTAGTGCGGGTCCATGAACCGATTTACGAAGCAACTTTTATTTTTAAATACATTTAAGAATGCAATTTCATAATTGGCAGCAAATACTTCTCCCATGAAAATAATATCAGCATGTTTATCAATAGAGCGATTCATATAATCTGAAACGGGAAATGGGTGAAGCTCTACTTGTATACCTAAACTTTCACATCGTTCTTTTAAGAAATATGCATCATTTGCACTATCTTTAAATGCGAAGAAGTAAATATGTATCGTTTCTCCATTATATGTACTCTTTTTCAAATACTCTTTTGCCTTTTCTAAAGAGTAGGATCTTCTTGTTGCAAGGCGGCTTCTATCAGGGAAAAAGCTTGATGCAGCAATTGTCCGTCTACCCTCTATGTTACGAAGTATCATTTCAACATCATATAGTTCTCTCCAAGCTTTTCGAAAGTAAATGTCGTGATGAGGACCAGGTTTTGTAAAGTTGAAGCTAGCATAAATACAACCTATTTCTTCTATTTGTATATCATGCCTTTCATTTTCCTCTTCGTTTGGTAGTTCATAATCAGCATCTATTTGCACATGGTCAGGAATACCCCAAAATTCAATACGGTCTAATAACGCGCGCTCTTTAAAATAATGGGTGAACGCTTCGAGTACGATATTATCTTCAGAGTAATGAGCAAGTTTGAAAGGTCCAGTACCTATATAATGATGATTTTGAATACTCGTATCACGCGGTAAAATTGCGAGCTGCATTGAACTTACATAGTGTAAGAAAAATAAATTTGGTTTTGCTAAATGGAATCGAATTTGCAGTGGTGATGGTGTTTCAATTTCAACAATTTCTTCTGTTAACCATTCGAAAGGGGATTGAACTTGCTTTAGTCTTTCAAATGAAAACTGTACATCTTTAGAAGTTAAAATTGATTCATTGTGAAAATATATATCTTTTCGTAAATAAAAGGTCCACGTAAGTCCATCTTCACTTAATTCCCATGTATGCGCAATGTGAGGCTCCATTTTTTCAGTAACATCGTTATAGACAACTAACGTATCAAAAATTTGACTCGTAAGATGACTCTCTGTAGTTACAGCCACAAAAGCCGGATCTAATGGGAATATCTTTCTCGATATAGGAATCTTTAATACGTCGTACATATCATTTGAAGGTTCGTATCCAAAATGATGATGTAGTTTATTTTCTATCTTTTTTTGAAGTGCAAGGGGTAGGGGTTCTTTTAAAAGAAGAAAGATATCTTTTAATTTTTCTTGTGCTAACAGTTCATCTGTATAGGACTCAATCGCTTCTACGAAATTATGTATAAATAGAATTTCCGTTTTATTTCCGCGGCCTCGCCCTGGAGTCCAGCTAATTAATTGCTCCTCGCTCATTTTCTTTAATAAAATCTTTACGTTTTTCGTACTGCAATATAAAACATCCGCTAATTCTTGTAAGCTATTTCGCATATGTTGTTGATCTTGTGCATGTAGTCTTAGTCTAATGTAATAGTCCATAATTTTCATATATACACTTCCTTCTATCATAAAAGGGGAAACTCTTTAGAATATTCTAACCTTTTTCTTCCTTTTTTTCAAAGTAAAATAAGTAAGCATAAGGAGGGGAAACAATGGGATTTTGGAGTATGCATCGAAATATAAAAATTAGAATTATAACATCGTTTTTAACACGTACTGTGTCCACGATGATTTTTCCATTTATGGCGATTTATTTTTCCGTAAAGTTAGGTAGCGCGATTGCTGGTGCGTTACTACTTATTAATGTCATAGCTTCATTAGTAATTGGTTTATACGGTGGATATGTTGGAGACCGGCTTGGGCGTAAAAAGGTTATGATTATCGGTCAAAGTATACAAGTCATTTCCATTGCTTGTATGGGAGTTGCGAATTCGGATTACGTTGACTCACCGTGGTTAACATTTATCTTTATGCTAGTGAATAGTTTAGGATCGGGACTTATGAATCCTGCGACAGAAGCGATGTTAATTGATGTGAGTACACCTGAAAATCGAAAAGTGATGTACAGCATTAATTACTGGGCTATTAATTTATCGATTGCGATTGGAGCGATATTTGGAGGATTACTATTTGAAAACTATAGACTACAATTGTTTATCGTATTAACGCTTGTTGCCATTATGACTTTATATGTGATGGCTGTGTATATGGAAGAAGTGTATGTAGCACGAAAAACGATGGAGAAGAAAAATGTATTAAAAGATATGGCAGATAGTTATAAAGTCGTGATGAAAGATAAAGCATTTTTAATTTTTTGTGCAGCGAGTATATGTACATTATCGTTAGAGTTTCAAATTAATAATTATTTAGGGGTACGTTTGCAGAAGGAATTTGAAACGGTGCACTTTTTATTCGGGAATGGTTTTACGTTTGATTTAACAGGTATTCGCATGCTGAGCTGGATTTCTGCAGAGAATACAATTTTAGTTGTGTTATGTTCAGCACTTCTTATTAAAATGCTGAAAAGCTTCAACGATTTGAAAATCTTATATGTAGGCTTATTTATTTACACGATTGGATTTACAATACTCGGAACGAGCAATAGCTTATGGATTTTATTAATTGCAGGGCTTTTCCAAACAGTAGGCGAGATGATGTATGTGCCAGTGCGTCAATCTATTATGGCAGATATGGTGCCAAATGAGGCAAGAGGTTCTTATATGGCGATTAACGGAATGGTCTTTCAAGTGGCAAAAATGAACGGGGCATTAGGTGTTATGCTAGGTTCATTTATTGCATCTTGGGGTATGAGTGCTCTGTACTTTATCGTTGGTATGAGCAGTATTTTATTATTTATGAAGGCGATAGGGAGAGAGAAGTATGAGGGGGAGGTTTCTCAGATTGGATAAAACGATATGAAAAGCGATGTTAGAAATCGCTTTTCATATGGCTTTTAAAACGGATCAACTTCAGCTAAATCAGGATTGCTATTTGGGTTTGTTAATAAGACTTTCAGCTCACCTACTTCAGAGAGCGCAACGAGGATATAACCACTAATAAGGACGACGAGTCCGATGACCCTTAATGTTTGCAGCGTAATATCACGGCTATTGTTTTCGGAGTTGTCTTGGGGCGTTGAAGGTGGATTGTTATTCATAAATAGGGCTCCCATCTTTTGTATTTATATATGTGCGAAATCATTATTTAACTTATGGATAGGAATTATATAGTCATTTTCACTATATGAGAAATGCCTATGAAAAGTGATAAGGAATTTTTGGGCGAGAAAAGGGGGGAATCCAAAAGATTATTAAAACTGAACTTTTGGATTCCCCTCTTTTTATTTATCTTGCTATTTGTGGTGGTCGGATTTCCTGTAAACGACCAGTTGGTGAGGGCTAATGAATCAGTGGGGGATGAATAAAACCCCGCTGATTCATTATTTTCATGTAAATAAAAGGAGGTTAGTTAACCAAAGTAGTTATCCTAATATACGCAACGATTCTTCAATAAACGCTGGGATGTCCTCTGGCTGTCTACTTGTTACTAGCTGATTTTGACATACGACAACCTCTTTGTCATGAAAGTTCCCGCCGGCATTTTTTAAATCGACTTCAATAGATTTATATCCAGTTACATCGCGTCCTTCAAGTGTTTGTGCAGTGATGAGTAGCTGAGGTCCGTGACAAATAGCGAAAACAGGTTTTTCCGCATCCATAAATGCTTTACTAAAGCGAACAAAACGTTCATCGGCACGAAGTATATCTGGAGAAAATCCACCCGGTATGAAGAGGGCATCAAAGTTCTCTGGAGAAACATCATCAATACTTTTATCAATCACGACTTCACTTTTTCCTTGCTTACCGTGTACCGTTTTCCCTTTTTCCATTTCAATAGTTGTGAATTCATATCCCTTTTGTTTAAAAGCTTCTACTGGCTCTGTGTATTCTGTATCCTCGAAATAATCCGTTATTAAAATAGCAATTTTTTTACTCATTCTAATCCGCTCCTTATATTATATTATATTATATTATATTATCGGCTCCAGAATCTTCCTTGGGCAATGCCTTCTATAAATGATTCAATTGAAGTATTTGTTAAGTTGTAAACTCCTGCTCCATCCAGTTTAATCTTACTATGGTCCAAAGCATGAGGATTACTAAGGACATGAGCTATCGGTTTAAAATGTTTAAAAGTAGTTTCTGCAAATTCTAAAACAGGGGGTTGAATGACAGACTCACTACTAAACACTAATACTGCATCAAAAAGGGAGGAGTCTGTTGTTGTATAAGTATCAGTTACTTTAATGGAATCATTGAACTGATAAATTTTATTATCTATGATACTATAGTTAATTCGGTGTTGTACAAAAGCTTGAATCCATTCGGACAGAAGTGAGACGCTTGGGTCACCATTTAATAGAATTGCAACATTTTTGGAATCAGATTTAAAAATAGTATTGGACATACTTAGTGCAGGTGATTTTGCATCTGAATTTACTTCGTGATTTTCCTTAGGTAAAGGAGCTCCAATAATGTTAGCGACTTCTTGTGCTAATTGACGATCGACGTGGTTTAAGAGAGCAATTACATTTGCCTTCACCATGTCTGATTTACACTTCCCAACTTCAAAGCAAAAAGCTGCTTTTATGTGCTGCTTTTCAATAGGGCTCATACTATTGTAGAAAAGTTTAGCCTGAGAATAAAAGTTAAGAAAGCTTTTACTGCGACCTCTAATTTTATGCCCATCAATCTTTTCTTGATAATGTTCATATCCTCCTTGTTCGGCTTGGACGGTTGCAGGTTGATTGTTATTTAATCCATTAGGATGATAGCTTGTTTGACCGCGATGAATCTGCATTTGATGCATACCATCACGTTGATTATTATGAAAAGGACATACAGGCTGATTAATAGGAATTTGATGGAAATTAGGGCCCCCTAAACGAGATAATTGTGTATCTGTATAGGAGAATAATCTTCCTTGCAGAAGAGGGTCATTTGAAAAATCAATACCTGGTACGACATGACCAGGGTGAAAAGCTACCTGCTCTGTTTCAGCAAAGAAGTTATCAACATTTTTGTTCAGTGTCATTTTACCAACTAATTTTACGGGAACTTCTTCTTCTGGCCATAATTTCGTTGGATCTAAAATATCAAAATCAAATTTATGTTCATCTTCTTCTGGAATTAGCTGTAATCCAAGCTCCCATTCAGGATAATCCCCTTTTTCAATTGCTTCGTATAAATCTTGACGATGAAAATCAGGATTTTTCCCGGCAATCTTTTGAGCTTCATCCCATACTAATGAATGAACCCCGAGGGTAGGTTTCCAGTGAAACTTTACGAAATGGGCTTTTCCTTCTGCGTTAATGAGTCGAAATGTGTGAACTCCAAAACCTTCCATCATTCGTAAACTACGCGGAATAGCTCGGTCGCTCATTTGCCACATGACCATATGAGTGGACTCAGGATTATGCGCAACAAAGTCCCAAAAGGTATCATGAGCGCTAGCTCCTTGAGGAATATCATTATGTGGTTCTGGTTTAACTGCATGGACAAAATCAGGAAATTTAATAGCATCTTGGATAAAGAATACCGGCATATTATTACCCACTAAATCATAGTTTCCTTCATCTGTATAAAATTTTGTGGCGAATCCGCGTACATCTCTTACTGTGTCGTTGGATCCTTTAGAACCTTGAACGGTTGAGAACCGTACAAATACAGGTGTTTTCTTTGAAGGATTAGTAAGAAAATCTGCTTTCGTATATGTTTCTAAAGATTCATAAAGCTGAAAATAACCATGAGCGCCAACCCCGCGTGCATGAACAATCCTTTCGGGAATTCGTTCGTGATCAAAATGGGTCATTTTCTCACGAAAGTGAAAATCCTCCATTAAGGTTGGGCCTCTTAAGCCCATCTTTAAAGAAAATTCATCTTCAGCTATTTTTACCCCTTGATTTGTTGTTAAAGCATGTTTGCATTGATTGTCAGTAACGTGATGCTTCAATTGTTCCGTTTTTTTATTCACAATATAGGCCCCTCCTTTACTCTGTTAATTAATAGATACCCTTTTTATTAGGTCGTAAACATGTATTATCGTTTTTGTATGTAAAAATCATAAATATCGGTTGTTTCAGTGATTCTTGTTTGAGGAAGCAAAATAAAAAAGCCAAGGATAATTTATTTTCTCCTTGGCGTTTAAGATATTTCTTTTCGTTAAAACGAAGAAACGCGTTGCTTCGTTTTTGGTACAATAATAAATTTGATCCAGAGTAACCCGACAATCATAATGATAAGGCTATGTAAAAATTGACCTGTAGCAATGAGTATAACACTCGAAAATACAATGAGTTGAATACTTAGCAATATAAAGATTAAGCTAAGAAATTGTTTCATTCTTTCTTCAGTATGGATTGGATATAATGCTGCAATAATATTTCCCGAAAAATATTTCCATAGTGAACGAAGCTGCATAGAGATCATATATAGAACGATGTAAGTGATAGCACCTTTTACGTATATATTTGGTATGAAATATAAGGCGAAAGCACCGATCAATCCTAAGCGAATATATATACCGAAATAATCATTTCCACGTAAAAATGCTAGTGTATGTAAGTAGAAGAAAGTTGCTCGTTTTTTATGTAATAAAGGTTCAATCCAATTTGTAAGCCATTTTCTTTTATTTACTTGTTTATTCAGTTGCGGAACATCGGTGAAAATGCTAGCAAATTGATAAAAACGAACGTTCATTTTTTCTTCTTGCTCAATTATGTAATCCCACGGTATTCGTTTTGTAGGCTGTTTTTTCGTATATAGAAGTAGGAAAGCAAGTAGTAAGAGTAGTCCGCCCAATATGAGAACATTTGCGGAATAAAACAGTATGTAAATGATTAGGGCGTTACAAGTAATACGAATGATCAGCCATATATTTTTTTCGTGACTATCACGCCATATCCAATGTATGTACATGTTCCAGGCTTTCGTAATCATTAACACGATAAAGATTGTACATAAAAAAGGTACAGTTAATTGTAATGATTGCATAGCAAGTGGAACGAGAATAAGGAACGTAAATAACAATGGGAAAAGCTGAATGATGTAATTGTATAGAAGAGATTTTTTGAAATAAGATGTTAGTTTCTCTTCTAGTGCTAGTAAATAGACAGCATCAGGTTTTTGAATAAATGTACGGATAGGGCATCTCGTTATAATGAATGTAAGTACAATCGTTATAATTATTAAAGATATTCCTTTAGAAGGAGATGCTTTTAGAAACTGAGCATAATAATATGCGCCAACGCATGAAATAAAGATAAAGCTATATAGTAAACCGTTAATCATACGTGCAAAGTATGTAATGATATTTTGAATATGTTGTTGGAAGCGACTGCTCCATAGCGATTCGATTGACATGTTTTTCACCTCTTTGTTCTATTATATATGTTTTACAAAAGAAAAAACGAGCAAATTGCGTTATGCAACTTGCCCGTTTTTCTTTTTGTTATTTTTTTTCTGATCACGATTCATTAATGGATAGAAAGCAAATCCAATTACGAATAAACCAATTCCGAGAAGGAACGTTTTTATATCGGATGCGCCAGTTTTAATAACCCATAGTGCGTAGCAAAGTGCGATAACTGCGACTATGCCATCTGTAATTCTTGCCCGCATTTCATTTTTATATGTTTCACCAGTTGCGACTAGTTTTAACTGGAAGATTGGTGAAACGAGATATGGAATGAGGTAGGCCAGTGTTGATACGGTAATAACGAATGTATAAGCTTCCGCAATGGTTCCTGATAATGTTGAGAATAGGAATACTTGCGACATAATGTTTGTTAATCGTAATGAGTAAATTGGACTTCCTTTTTTATTTGTTTTCGTGAAGAAGGAAGGGAAGAAACCTTCTTTTGCTGCTTGATAAGGTACTTCTGAGCTTAATAAAATCCAGCCTAAGATAGAACCGAACAGGGAAGTAAGAGCAAGTAATGCCATCAGTTTCCCGCCGCCGTGACCCATTGCAGCATTTAGTGCATCTGCTAATGGACGTTCAGAAGTTTGTAATTTATCAACGTGAAGTACACCCATTGTTAAAATTGTAATTCCTAAGTAAATCGCAACTGTAATAAGTAATCCCGCAACTGTTGCACGTTTTACCGTTTTTGGAGAAACAGCACGGTTTGATAAAAGAACGGCTGATTCAATTCCGATAAACGCCCAAAGCGTTGTAAGAGCAGCTAAATTTACTTGTGAAAGAAGACCATGTGATGCACCTGATTTATCAATCATCGGTGTGTACCATTGTCCAAACTTAGAAGCTTCGAATGCAAATAACGTAACGACGATGAATAAAAGGAATCCAGTTACTTTCGTTGTTGTTGCTAAGAAGTTTAGTTTTCCAGCTCCGCTTACACCGTTTGTTAATATAATATGAGTTCCCCAAAGTAAGATGGAACAAATCGTAAATGTAATTAGTTTTCCGACTTCTACGTTAAACGAGCCGATTGAAAATAGTAGTCGCGTATCTTTCATAATTGGGAAGAAGAGTGATAAATATCCCGCAAATGATGTAATGATGGCAACGTTACTTGCCCAGTTTGCAACCCAATATCCCCATACCATACTGAAGCCAGCCATTTTTTTCTTTTTTGGTGTTGAGAATAAAGCATATGCATGACTTTGTGGCCCTGTCGTTAAATCAGGACGACGAATTGCTAAATTACCGAAAACAAGAGCTAGCATTAAAACACCAAACCCTGTAGTTAACCAAGCTAAAGTGACACCGAGTGGGCTTGCTGTTTGTGCCAACGTACTTGGTACCATGAAAATACCAGCGCCAACCATGTTACCGACAACGAAAGCTGTTAGTACCCAAAAGCCCCATTTTTTTTGTTGCATAGAAAAATACCTCCAAAGTTAGTATAACCAAGTCAAGCGAGGAGATATGTATGTCTTCCTGAGTCAGGAAGAGAAGTCCCAAACAAAACAAAAAAAGCACGTAATCTGCCGCTACATGCTTTCTATCTTATAAGAAACCCACGACATACCTCTCGATAGCTCTCCACAAACGAAACGTTTGTGACAGTTCTGCACTTATTAAATGCAGACCCAGCAAGCGTGCATGGTGGACACGACTTACTTCGGCAACCATTCCTTTCTCATTCCTTCATCAATGCCACTACATCTCCTGAAATGATACTCTTAATGACTGCAACCTCTACCTCACCGAGATACGAATGAGGATTTAAATATTAAATTAACGTATTTAAGAGTAACAAATGAATTTTTATACGTCAATGGATATAGTAATAATCAGATTATAGAGAACAGTTTGTGATTAAAAGTAAGAGGGATTGTTATGTGATATTTGAATTTTCGTAATATAATACATGTTATTAGCGCTAGATGATTGAAAAGGGGATGAAGTATATGTCTGTATGTCATAAACATTCAGTAATAGGTGTGCTAGATTCGGGTGTTGGGGGATTAACAGTTGCGAGCGAAATTATAAGACAATTGCCTAAAGAAAGCATTTATTATATTGGTGATAATAAGCGTTGTCCGTATGGGCCAAGAAGTGTAGAGGAGGTGCAATCTTTCGTATTTGAAATGGTTGAGTTCCTCAAACAGTTTCCATTAAAAGCGCTAGTCGTAGCATGTAATACTGCTGCAGCTGCTGCATTGAATGCGCTACAAGAAGCACTTTCCATTCCAGTTATTGGCGTTATACATCCAGGAGCAAGAGCGGCAATTAAAGTTACAAAGAAAGGGGAAATCGGGGTAATTGGAACTGTAGGTACGATAAAATCTAATATGTATGAAAAAGCATTACACGAGCTGGATACATATTTGGAAGTGCATAGCTATGCTTGCCCGACTTTAGCCACAGTTGTAGAAAATCAATTAGAAGATACAGCATATGTCACGCAGCAAGTGAAACAAGCTTTACTTCCATTAACGAAAGAAGATATAGATACGTTAATTCTTGGATGTACGCATTATCCACTTTTAGAGTCCTATATAAAAAAGGAACTAGGAGAAGACATAACGATTATTAGTTCTGCAGAAGAAACAGCGATAGAGTTCAGTACCATTTTACAGCATAAAGGAATTTTGTCTGACAATTTGAATCTGAAGCATCGCTTTTTTACAACGGGATCTGTTTTATCATTTGAACATATTGCTGAGCGATGGCTAGGGTATCAAATTTCTGTAGAATGTGTACATTTGCCTATGAAAAATGCGTGTATACATAATTAAGATTTAGTGAATTACTTTTTTAAATAAATGAGGTTCGTTTCATAAGAAGGAAAGAATAAGCTTTTAATTGAAGTGTTTAAGGGCAGTTCAATTAAAGGGGAGATTGGATTATGGAATTATTAAGATCTCAATTATTTGCTTTAGAGTATATTTCAAAATATGCAGAGAACGAAAAACGTGGGGCTAAAGCAACGATTAATCATATACTTAAAATGTCTAATATTACAGATGAAATATTTAAAGAAGCTGTCGCTAATTTAAAATCTCATGCAAGGATTGCTTTACACTTTCATCCAGACAGACTAGATTCGAATATGAAAAGTGTTGCTGAAGCACTGTTTGAGCAAGGAGTATATAAAAGTCAGTTTGAAACATTGCTATCTAATGGAAGCGTATCTGCTTACCCTGGTGGTGAACGTGACCTTTGGGAAAAGAGAATATTTGGAGGAGCATATCAATTAGAAGGCGTAACGAATGATCAACGGCCAAAATATGGAGCGCTAAATTTAATGTTACATCCAGATGGGCCGGCTCCGCGTTTTGGTTCATGTTATTTTCTCTTATCTCCAAAAGTTTCTTTGCGCTCTACATATACGTATTTAGATTCGCATCAAGATCCGAAAGAAAAGGGGACTTATGAGGAGTTTGATATGATTTTAGCTGCTCTTTTGGAAGAGACATTTGTAAGAGATTTTGCAATTGGTGAAGGGAATTTGACTCCAACAATATTAATTAATCATTTACTGGCTAACCTGAAAAGGCCGTTTATAGATTTAGTAAGCAAAGAGCCAGCCCGTAATCTTAATCATTATATCGAAGCGCAAATTCATGGAGAGATTTCTCTTAAAGAAGACGTAGAGGTGCTTGTTGCAGATCCTTCATTTAAGGGTACGGATGTAGGAAGAGTTTTAGAAGAAATTTGCCTGAAGTATGCGATTGATTTGTATTGGCACATCGGTTTTGTACTTGCGGTAGACGAAGTTCCGATGGATTTTAGAGGTTCAAAAATGCCATCTTTAGCAAGACGCATTGCACGGAATCATTGCATCGATGCAAATATAATTGGCTCTGCTGTAGTGGATTTGAAACGCAATCCATTATCTTGGAGTGATCGTGGAACTTATGAAGAAGTGCTTCAGGAATTAAAATTATTATGGCATGTTTTAGTTCGATTTGGAAAACCAAATCGGAAGTAGAACGAAATACTCCGTTTTTCGGAAGTATTTATATAGAAAAGAAGCTGATCTAAAAATAGATCAGCTTCTTTTTATAAGATTAAACTAAGTTTAATACAGTTACTTTTTCACGTGTCATAGACTCAAGGCTCTTACGAATACCTTGTGCGCCCATACCTGAACCTTTTACACCGATGAATGGGAAGTGGTCAGGGCCGCGCTCTGTGCGTCCGTTAATTTGTACAGAACCAGTTTCGATTTTGTTAGCAATTGCAAATGCTTTGTTAATGTCTTTAGTGAAGACACTTGCTTGCAGACCGAACTCTGATTTGTTAGCAATTTCAATTGCTTGTTCATCTGAAGAAACACGGATGATTGGAAGGATTGGGCCGAATGGCTCTTCCCAAGCAACTTTCATCTCTTCTGTTACGTGATCGATTAATGTTGGGTAAATTAAGTTACGCTCACGTTTGTTACCGATAACGATTGTAGCACCTTTTTCTACAGCGTCGTCAACTAAACCTTGAACGAAGTCAGCAGACTTGTCGTCAATTAATGGAACGATTGTGCTGTCTTGTTCTGGAGATCCAACTGATAGTTCAGCTACTTGCGCTTTTAATAAGCTAACAAGCTCGTCCGCTACGTTTTCGTGTACAAGTACACGTTTAATAGCTGTACAACGTTGACCAGAGTAAGAGAATGCACCGCTTACGATATGGTTTGCAGCATCTTGTAAGTCAGCATCTTCACGAACGATACCAGGATCTTTACCACCAAGTTCTAATACAAGTGGAATCATTGAAGCTTTTTTCGCTAAATGTTTACCTGTGTTTGTACCACCTGTGAACGATACCATATTGATGCCTTCGTGCTCTACTAAGTAGTCACCAATTACAGAACCGCGTCCTGTAGCTACGTTTACAAGACCTTTTGGAAGGCCAGCTTTGTGAAGTGCTTCAACCATTTTAATACCACTAATTGCACCTTGAGTTGCTGGTTTGAAAATAACAGCGTTACCCATAATTAATGCTGGTGCAAGTTTTGCAGCAGATAAGTTTACTGGGTAGTTAAATGGTGCGATTGCTAATACAACACCAAGTGGTGCGCGTTGGATAATCGCAAGTTTAGATTTTGTACCGCCCGGGAAGCTATCGCCCATCATGCTTTCTCCGTGCATATGTAAAGCTTCTTCGATCGTGTAACGAATGAAGTCAGCTGTACGAACAACTTCTTTCTTCGCATCTTTATATCCTTTACCGACTTCTTTCATAATGATATCGGCAATTTCATCCTGCATATTTACGAGCTCATCAGCCCATTTATATAAGTATTTTGCGCGATCTTGTAGGGAAGCTTCAGCCCATGATTTTTGAGCTTCTTTTGCAGATGCAATTGCTTCATCCACTTCTCCGCGAGTAATTGCTTGTACTTGTCCAATTACTTCGTGTAAGTATGGAGATGGAATTTCGATTGTTTCTCCTGAAGAGCTTTCTCTCCATTCTCCATTTAAATAAAATTTGTACGTATTGCTAGTTGTCATGATTAGTCCTCCTAAAATAGCAACTTGTAAGAGTGAGTATAAGGTGATTGTAGGGGGTTTGATAACATTTTTCAAATGAAATGTTTGTGAAAACGATTTCTTATTCTTTTTTTATTTTGTATACCCTTTCTTACAGAACATTCCTTTATTTCAGAATGATGTAGCGTATATTTTCATGCGGTTTGTGAAAAAATAATTGACAGAATACTCAATAAAGTTGTAAGATTATAAATGGAAAATAAATGAAGGGGGTGTGCGTAATGATTGTAATCGTAAATGTAATGGGCTTAGCTCTGTTAAATGGCAGAAAACATTCATATCATTACGCAACCCGTACGGATATATAGGGCATCTTTGTCTTATAAAAAGCGTACGTTGCGTATATCGTAACGTACGCTTTTTATGCATTCCTGTGCATATCGTCAAGCGGCGGTATGCTTTTTTTTGTTTATTTTCCCTTGTTTAGTTCCGATAAAAAACTTTGGAAGGTGGAAAAATGTGATGAGATTGTATGGGTTACGAAATGTAAATGTGATGGGTCTGGATAGTGGATAAAGAAATGAGAGGTAAACGAGAACGAGAAGGGAGAGGTTACATTGTTATCAGTATTACTAAAGTTAAAATGGTTTTTTAGGGAGCACTGGAAGAGATATAGTATTGCCATTGGAGCTCTTTTAATTGTGAATATAGTTGAAGTTATTCCCCCGAAAGTGTTAGGGGTTACGATAGATAATATAAAAACAGGAACGTTATCGAACGAAGCAATTATGCAATCTATTCTTATTTTAATAGGGGTTACAATCGTTGGGTATGGTCTTACTTTCGTATGGCAACATCAATTGTTTGGAGGTGCATTTGTACTTGAGAAAACGATGCGCTCTAAATTTATGGGGCATTTACTTAAGATGACGCCGACTTTTTATCAAAAAAATCGTACTGGCGACTTAATGGCGAGGGCAACGAATGATTTAAAAGCAATCGCTATGACAGCTGGTTTTGGTATATTAACGCTTGTGGATTCTAGTTTATACATGCTTACGATCGTTTTTATGATGGGATTTACAATTAGTTGGGAGCTTACATTTGCAGCGCTTATTCCGCTTCCAATTATGGCGTATGCGATGAATATATATGGAAAGAAATTGCATGAAAGATTTACCGTTGCGCAAGATGCGTTTGGTGATATGAACGATAAAGTGCTTGAATCAATCGCTGGTGTGCGTGTTATTCGTGCATACGTACAAGAGAATGCAGATGAGGAAAGATTTCATCACTTAGGAGATGACGTCTACGAAAAAAATATGAAAGTAGCGAGAATTGACGCATTATTCCAACCAACTGTGAAAATGCTTGTTGGCCTTAGTTATTTAATCGGTTTAGTGTACGGGGCATATCTTGTATTTCAATCAAAGGTAACACTTGGTGAACTTGTTTCATTTAACGTGTATTTAGGGATGATGATTTGGCCGATGTTTGCAATTGGTGAATTAATTAATGTTATGCAAAGAGGAAATGCTTCGCTTGACCGTGTGAATGAAACGTTAGCGTATGAACCAGATGTAAAGGATCCGAAACATCCAAAGCTTGTGCAAGAGCCGGATTATATTCAGTTTGATGACGTTACCTTTTCATATCCTTCATCAACTGAAACAAATTTAAAAAAGGTTTCGTTTACCTTAAAACAAGGGGAGACGCTTGGGGTTGTCGGAAAAACAGGAAGCGGGAAAACGACGCTTGTACGTCAGCTTCTTCGTCAATATCCACTTGGAGATGGAGATATTGCAGTTTCTGATGTGACATTAGATAAAATGACGAATGAAAATGTACTCGGCTGGATTGGTTATGTACCGCAGGAGCATATTTTGTTCTCAAAAACAGCGCGAGAAAATATTTTATTCGGAAATAGGGAAGCGACTGAAGAAGAACTAGAGAAAGCAATTGAAATTGCTGCGTTTAAAAAGGATTTAGAGTTTTTGCCAGAAGGGTTAGAAACGCTCGTTGGAGAGAAAGGTGTTTCTTTATCAGGAGGGCAAAAACAAAGGATCTCGATTGCAAGAGCTGTTATTCAAAATCCAGAAATTTTAATTTTGGACGATTCTTTATCAGCTGTAGATGCTCGTACGGAAGCAGCGATCATTGAAAATATAAGAACGGAAAGAAGCGGAAAGACGACGATTATTACGACGCATCGTTTATCAGCAGTGCAACATGCGGATTGGATTCTCGTTATGGATGAAGGCGCAGTTATAGAAGAAGGTACGCATGCTCAGCTTATCCAAAAGGGAGGATGGTATGCTGAACAGTTTGAAAGACAACAAGGTGAAAGTGAAAGTGCAGATAGTGGGGTGAAAATATGAGCGTTTCAAAACGATTGTTTCAATACGCGATGAAAGTGAAAGGGACGATTTTTGCTGCGATGTTAATGTTATTTATTTTCGTCATCGCAGAGCTTGCTGGTCCTTTCGTCGCTAAAACGATGATTGACGATCATATCGTCGGGATAGAGAAACCTTGGTATGAAACAGAACAGAGTGAAGATGCTGTTTCGTATAATGGGGCTTTTTATAAGCGAAGTGATCGCTTTGAACAAGGCGAGAAAAAAGGAAAAGAAGTACGCGTGATGCAAGTCGGTTTTCAATATTATTTTGTACCGAATAAAGTAAATGTAGAAGGATCACGTACTGTAAAAGGGGATATGATTACCGTTCAAAATGGTAAGGCGGTGCAAGTTTATAAAGCGAAAGCATTAACAAAGGAAGAAGTATTTGCATTTTATAAGCCAGAAATAAACCGTCTATTATTACTTGGTGGTGGCTATTTTGCTTTATTAGTAGTCGTATCATTATTTGCATACGGAAAGCAGTTCTTCTTGCAAAAGGCAGCGAACAAAATTATTCAAATTATGAGGGAAGATGTTTTTTCTCATATTCAAACGTTGCCAATTCGGTACTTTGATCATTTACCGGCGGGGAAAATTGTTTCGCGTGTGACGAATGATACAGAGGCCATTCGTGATTTATATGTAACGGTGCTGGCAACATTCGTTTCTAGTATCATCTATATTATTGGGATATTTGCTGCGCTATTTTTATTAGATGTGAAGCTCGCTTCATTATGTTTATTAATTATCCCAATTTTAATTGTTTGGGCGATTCTTTATAGAAAATACGCGTCTGTATACAATCATAAAATGCGCTCTCGTTTATCTGATATTAACGGAACAGTAAATGAATCCATTCAAGGGATGCCAATTATTCAAGCGTTCCGTCAAGAGCGTGAAACGAAAAAAGAGTTTGAAGAATTAAATGGCGATTATTTTAAGTATCAAAATAAAATTTTGAATTTAAATGCAGCAACTTCTCATAATTTAGTATCCGTATTAAGAAATATCGCTTTCACAGGTGTGATTTGGTATTTCGGTGGCGCTTCATTAAGTGCTACAGGCGTCATTTCTCTAGGGATACTGTATGCGTTCGTTGATTATTTAACACGATTGTTCTCACCGATTACAAATATGGTGAATCAGCTTGCTAACTTAGAACAATCGCGTGTTGCATCAGAGCGTGTTTTTGAATTGTTAGAGGAAAAAGGAGAAGCAGTAGAAGAAGAGCGTGTGCCTCGCTTACAAGGAAATGTGAAGTTTGATAATGTATCGTTTTCTTATAATGGGAAAGATGAAGTGTTAAAAAATATTTCTTTTGAAGCGAAACAAGGGGAGACCGTGGCACTTGTCGGTCATACTGGATCAGGAAAAAGTTCTATTATGAACGTACTCTTTCAGTTTTACGAGTTTGAAAAAGGAAAGCTTACGATTGATGGTCATGATGTAAAAGAGATGCCGAAACAAGCAACTCGTGAACATATGGGAATTGTACTGCAAGATCCGTTTTTATTTAGCGGAACAGTAGCATCTAATGTAAGTTTAGAAAATGAAAAAATTTCAACAGAGCGCATCGTAAAAGCATTGCGTGATGTTGGTGCTGAAAAATTTGCGAACAATATAAATGAAGAAATTACGGAGAAAGGAAGTACTCTTTCAACCGGAGAACGTCAGCTTATATCGTTTGCTAGGGCGCTCGCTTTTGACCCAGCCATTTTAATTTTAGATGAAGCGACATCTAGTATCGATACAGAAACAGAGGCGATGATTCAACAAGCGCTAGAAGTTGTGAAAAAAGGAAGAACGACATTTATTATCGCTCATCGACTTTCAACAATTAAAAGCGCAGATCAAATTATTGTGCTTGATAGAGGAACCATTTTAGAAAAAGGGTCTCATGATGAGCTAATGAAAAAGCGCGGGCGTTATTATGATATGTACAAAACGCAAATGGAAGGGAACCAGAGCGCTTAATAGGTATGGGAGAGAACTTGTGATTTTCACAAGTTCTTTTTTTAGTGAATCAGGGCAGTTAAATAAGAAGTATTATTTTACCTTTCGTACAATAAATGCTATATTAAAAAATGTTACTTATTTTTTGTATGTAGCATTATTTTTCCCTTTTGTTTGATTATGAAGAAAAAGGATAAACTAAATAAGAACATTTTCATTGAAAAATTGTTCAAGATTGCATACAATCAATATAGTTTTTAAATTCCTATCAGAATACTTGGAGGATTACTATCATGAAGAAATTATTTTCAGTGCTTGCAGTAACTACATTAGCGATCGGGATTGTAGCCGGCTGCGGTAAAGAAGAGAAAAAAGATACAGCTAGTCAAGACGCGTTACAAAAGATAAAACAAAGCGGTGAACTTGTAATTGGAACAGAAGGTACATACGCACCGTTCACATTCCATGATTCAAGCAATAAATTAACTGGATTTGACGTTGAACTATCAGAAGAAGTTGCAAAACGTTTAGGTGTAAAACCTGTATTTAAAGAAACACAATGGGATAGCTTACTTGCTGGTTTAGATGCAAAACGTTTCGATATGGTTGCAAACGAAGTTGGTATTCGTGAAGACCGTCAAAAGAAATATGATTTCTCTAAACCGTACGTTTCATCTTCAGCGGCATTAGTTATTGCAAAAGATAAAGATAAGCCTGCTACATTTGCTGATGTAAAAGGTTTAAAAGGAGCACAATCTTTAACGAGTAACTATGCAGATATTGCTAAGAAAAACGGTGCGGAAATTATTGGTGTAGAAGGATTTAGCCAAGCGGCAGAATTATTAGCTTCAGGACGCGTTGATTTTACAATTAATGATAAGTTATCAGTATTAAACTATTTAGAAACGAAAAAAGATGCAAAAATTAAAATTGTAGATACAGAAAAAGAAGCGTCACAAAGTGGATTCTTATTCCGTAAAGGTAGCACTAAGCTTGTACAAGAAGTAGATAAAGCGTTAGAAGATATGAAAAAAGACGGTACGTATGACAAAATAGCGAAAAAATGGTTCGGTGAAAATGTATCTAAGTAGTGCATTGGTTTCAGATCGATTGTCTACTTGGATAGATATTATGCAGTCTTCCTTCATGCCTATGCTGAAGGAAGCTGTTTTTACAACAATTCCATTAACGCTTATTACATTTATTATCGGGATTATACTGGCAACGTTAACAGCGCTCGCACGTATTTCTGGTAGTCGTATTTTACAATGGATTGCTCGTATCTATGTATCTATCATTCGCGGAACGCCACTTCTTGTACAGCTATTTATTATTTTCTATGGTCTTCCAACTCTTAATATTGAAGTTGAGCCATATACAGCAGCAGTTGTTGGATTTTCATTAAATGTCGGTGCATATGCATCTGAAATTATTCGTGCTTCTATCCTTTCCATTCCGAAAGGGCAGTGGGAAGCAGCTTATACAATTGGGATGACATATCCACAAGCATTAAAACGTGTTATTTTACCACAAGCAACGCGCGTATCAATCCCGCCGCTTTCGAATACATTTATTAGTTTAGTGAAAGATACTTCGTTAGCATCGTTAATTTTAGTAACAGAAATGTTCCGAAAAGCGCAGGAAATTGCGGCGATGAACTACGAGTTTTTAATTGTTTATTTTGAAGCAGGTCTTATTTATTGGGTTATTTGTTTCTTATTATCAATCGTACAACAGATGTTAGAAAAGCGTTCAGAACGCTACACATTAAAATAATCCTTTTACAAAAGGAGTTTTTGTTTTTATGATTTCAATTCAGCACTTACAAAAAAGTTTCGGAGATAATACCGTACTAAAGCATATAGATTTAACAGTTGAGAAGGGCGAGGTTGTTGTTATTATTGGGCCGTCTGGATCTGGTAAAACGACATTCTTACGTTGTCTCAATGTATTAGAAACGCCAAACGCTGGTAATATTCGTATCGGTAATAAAGAGCTTAACTTCTCTCAAAAAGTAACGAAGAAAGATATTGTTAATCTTCGTACGCAAACAGGTATGGTATTCCAGCACCATAATTTATTCCCGCATTTAACAGCACTTCAAAATGTAATGGAAGGGCTCGTTACAGTGAAAAAGATGGGGAAAGAAGAAGCGAAGAAAAAAGCAAACTATTTCCTTGAAAAAGTTGGTTTAGCAGATAAAGTGGACTTATATCCGTTCCAATTATCAGGCGGACAACAACAGCGCGTTGGAATTGCGCGCGCGCTTGCGATGGAGCCGGAAGTGTTACTATTTGATGAGCCGACGTCAGCGCTTGATCCTGAACTCGTTCAAGAAGTTCTGAAAGTAATGAAAGAACTTGCTAAAGAAGGCATGACGATGGTTATTGTAACGCACGAAATGCGTTTTGCACATCAAATTGCGAACCGTGTTATTTTCATGGATGGTGGTGTCGTTGTCGAACAAGGTACACCAGAAGAAGTATTTACAAATCCAAAAGAAGAACGTACGAAGAAGTTTTTACAAATGTTGCAATAAATTAAGGAAGGTCTCAAGGCATATGCCTTGAGACCTTTTTGCCATATATATTTATTTGTGGAATCCGCCAAGGCTTTGCTCAGCCATTGCAACTAGACGTTTTGTGATTTCTCCACCAACTGAACCGTTAGCGCGAGCCGTAGAATCTGCTCCTAATTGTACACCAAATTCTTGAGCGATTTCGTACTTCATTTGATCGATTGCAGCTGTTGCACCTGGTACTACTAATTGATTTGAAGAATTTTGGTTTGCCATAGGAATATATCCTCCTTAGAGTTATAAAAGTTTTTTTGGTTGGACTAGCTGGAGTTGAACCAGATTATCGCCCCGATTGGCGCTAATCCATCGGTAATTAAGTTTGTACTCATAGTATGGATGTTACCTAGAAAGATATACAAAATAATAATTTGTAAATTTTGTCAAAAAAACTTATTGATTTCGTAAATTATGAAATAAGAGTAATCGTTGTATTTTTAAGAAAACAGGCCAAACTAAGGAGGATATTAAATATAATTTTTTCATTGTAGCCTGCTACTTGTAGGCTAATTATTAGCTTCTTATTTATGATTTATTGAAATAAAAATGAAATCGGTAGCAACTTTATAGTTCTATTTTTAAGTAGGGATGGAGTGGGCACTCCTATGTCTGGATAGGTTGCTCTCTTCACTCTAAAAAAGAGAGGTTTTAAACGATAAAGTATGGAGGAATCATGATGGGGATTTGCCCGCTTTGCAACGCATTAGAATCACAAACATATTCTTGTCAAAATTGCCAAAGTATACTCCAAGATTATGGGAAGTCTGTAGATTACATAGATGATTATAGTGCCTATATGGATCAAGAATTATTAAGTGCAGTAGATGGTTTAACGCATAATAATTCAAATGAATATTGCAATCATATTTTTTATTGCGGAGTATGTAATGTGGAAACTGAGGTTGTAGTAAAACTTGTGTAAATAGAAAACTTCCACCTTATTATCTAGGTGGAAGTTTTTGTTTTTGCATTTGTGAGTGAATCATAGGAGAAGGGATACATTCGGTGTTTGATGAAGTCCCGGATTTTATTTGGGACATTTTTTCCTTTGCATCACGTAAAGAATGTTCAGTTAAGTAGATGGCATATTCGTAAAATAACTGGCGTGTCAGTTCACTTTGTTCTTTTAATTTGGCATCTTGGAATACAGTTCGCCCAGGTTTAGAGTTGGCTTCAAATAACCACGGATTTTCCTTTGTGTCTAAACCGATATCGAAACCAATCTCACCGATGTTTCCAGTTACTTGCTCGTCGAGTGCATAACTTATTTGCAGAGCTGTTTGTTTTAATTTATTTTCAATTTGAACTTGCTTCGTTGAATCTGGAAAAAGTTCTTGTAGCAATTTTGTATTACCGCCGCTATTTACATGCGTTGTTAAACTGCCTTTGCCGGCGATTTTGGCGACGATTGCACTAACTATCCAATTACCGAAATGATTTTTATTTGTATGAATGCGGAAATCAACAGGTTGACCATCAAAGCGAAGTAACGAAATACCTTGCTGTACGATAAACTTTTTTAAATCATGCCCTTTTAGTACATGGTTTAGAAGAGTTTCTAATGATTGATACTTTCTCAGTTTGTTTTCTTCATTTTCGCGATAACGACAGTAGTAGCAATTTTCTGTTTGAGAATAAAATATTTGATGAATATTTCTACCAAAGCTCCCGTGTATTGGTTTCATGTACACTGATTTATATGTGCCAAGAAACCGTTCTACTTGTTCGAAATGCTGAAATGCTTCTGTATTTGGTAATAAGGGTTTAATTGATTCGTCTTTCATAAGAAGTTGATGAACTTCCCATTTATTGAAAAACCCTGGGTTAAACCATGGAATGGAGTAGTCTTGTTCTAATTTTCTTTTTGCTCTGACAATTGGTTTGTAATTTTCCGCTTGTCGATTCGGTAGTCGATCGTAAATGACGTTTGGTAAAGGAACCTTTTTCTTTATCCATTGTTTCTCTCGAAAGAAATATCCTTCAATTGTTTCTTCTTCCCAGTTTATATGTTGAACGCCAAAGACGAATACGAACGGTCGTAATGAGAATGGTGGTGTTAACAACTCACTGAGAGCAATTGAACGATTTCCTAAAGGATTAGAAGAATCATCGTTAAAGCCAGTTGTGAAAATGCCGATCAATGGTCCGAAAATAATCGTTTGGTTTTGTGTGAATGCATGAATAGTAGTTGATTGAGGCAGTAAAAGTTTTTCGGCAATATGCTTTCCGATAATAATTTCGCGAGTAAAGGAATAATGAATTTTTACTTCTTCACTTGCTATATGACGTATGCCGAAGGAGAGGGATGTAATAGGTGGTGTAATAGAAAAAACGTAAGGTAAAGTAATGCTATTTGGATGTTCATCTGAAATATTTAATGTATATATATGTTCTTTCAAAATAGGTTTACCTCCTTTCATTATGGTGTAAAGCGACTGAATTTAAGTGGTCCGTGAAATATCTTTTCAGCTAATGAATCACTATGACGAATGTATTGTTCGTAAGGAGGGATCGTGTTGACATACATAAGCCAGATTGCACCTTTTTGATCCATAATTGTGGAAAGTTCTAGTTCAAATAACGAAGAATAAGACTGATCTAGTGTTTGGAATACTTCATTTATAATGTCGTGTAAAGCGTCGTGCAATAGTTGCACACCTGTACTAGATAGTACGTATTTAATTTTTGAAAATGAATGTAATGAATCATCGTCCGTTGTTGAGGGTAAAAGCTGATTAGGAAATGAGCTTTTTTGTATAAATTGACCGATAACATTCCAAGTTTGTTCTTTGTTTTTTTGCAAAATGGTTCGAATGTGCAGTGGATATGTTAATTGATTTGGTGGTTGTAGCATAGTGTGCGCTATGTAACGTGATGAACGTATGTTAGATTTACACCAAGATATAAATTCGTCTGTGCGTTTGATTGGAATAGAAGTATGGTATTTTTCATTTACTGTATCGATCTGAAACGTTTTATTTTTGTAAGCGACTCGATATAAGTTATCTTTAGAATGTATATTAGTGGGGCGTATAATAATATCTTTAGTTTTTAACAACAGTTTGAAAATGTTTTGTATCGTCGCAATTTCAAATTTTGGTATATAAGGAGACAGTTTTTTATTAGTGAGAAATAAATCATGTAGTTCACTTGAATTAATAAGTGTGTTATTTAAAAAGGTAGTGGAAGGACGATTGTGCAAAGAGTGAATAATTGATTTTACTTTTTCAAAGTTTGTTTCCTCTTGAAAAGAATAACGATCATATATATAAGAAGGAATAGGGAATGTTTGCTTTTTCCATTTTCCTGTATCTGTATCGTAAATAAGACCAGAAACAAGGTCTGTTTTAGGATCAATACAAAATGGCGTAAACTGGGCAACGACATTATGATAAAGCCGAGCGCGTTTAGCGATTTCGGTGTAATACGTTTGCTCATAATGAAGTTTAGAAGTTAAAAGGCCGAGAACCAACGAAATCACTCCTTTACTACTATTTGCATAATAGGCGAAGCTATATATTGCAAATACGTTTTTATACCATTATACTTTTGTCCGTATGATGATATGCTATAGTTTTGGAGAAGTGAAAGGTTGATTGTAATGAATATATGGTTAAATATGTTAACGACGACAGGACTCGGAGCAATTATTGGAGGATATACGAATCATTTAGCGATAAAAATGTTATTTCGTCCTCATCGTCCTATTTATATCGGAAAGTTTCAAGTTCCATTTACACCAGGGTTAATTCCGAAGCGGCGTGATGAACTTGCTGTTCAATTAGGAAAAATGGTTGTAGAACATTTGTTAACACCAGAAGGAATCGGAAAAAAGCTAACAAATGAAGAGTTTCAAAAAGGTTTAATTCACTGGGCGCAAGTGGAAGTGGATAAAGTAATTACGAATGAACAATCACTGCGATATATGTTAGAAAAATGGAATGTAGCACATGTAGAAGAAGAAGCGACTCGAAAAATCGAACATGTGATTACAGAAAAAATTCATGCATTTTTAGCAGAGTATTATACATATACATGGAAACAGGCTTTACCTCATTCTGTACATGAAAAGATAGAGAATGCGATTCCGAATGCCTCGGCGTTTATTTTAGAGCGAGGAATTAGCTTTTTTGAAAGTGAAGAAGGGAAAGCGCGTCTTTCAAAAATGATTGATGATTTCTTTGCTTCTCGTGGAACGCTACTTAACTTAGTTGGGATGTTTTTAGGAAATGTAAGTGTTGAGGATCGTGTGCAGCCAGAAGTTATTAAGTTTTTAGGGCAAGATGCTACAAAGCAGCTTTTAACTGACGTACTGCAAAAAGAGTGGGAAAAGTTAAAAGGAAGAGATGTAAAAGAATTAGAAGCATTTGTAGAGAAAGAAATGATTGTAAGCTCCGTGCTGTCAGCAGTTAAAGTAGAGGAAACAGTGAGTAAGTTTTTAAATCAATCTGTTCAGCAAGTATGTGAACCAGTTCGAGAAACAATTATTGAAAAAGTGGTTCCAAGTGTAGTAACGAAAGGCTTAAAGTGGGGAACAGAAAACGTAGAGAGTATACTAAACAATCTACACCTTGCGGAAATTGTCCAGCAAGAAGTGTCTACATTCTCAACAGAAAGATTAGAAGACTTAGTTCTGTCTATTACGAAAAACGAATTAAAAATGATTACGTATTTAGGAGCGTTATTAGGCGGAATGATCGGGCTCGTACAAGGATTGTTACTATTGTTTCTTAGATAATAAGGTGAGTACATAGAAATAAAAGTGAAATTTCTTCACATCTCTTGCATAGTTTGATATGGTAAGAAGAGGTGCGTATGTAAATGCACTGAAAAGGCAGTGCGTATGAAAAGCGCTAGCCTTCTAAAGGAGGAAAAATAAAATGACAAAGAACATTCATGATGTTGCATATGAATTACAAAAAGCAATCGCTGAAAACGATGACTTCAAAACTTTAAAAGAGAGCTACGCAGCAGTTCAAGCTGACACAGCTTCAAAGAACTTATTCGATGAGTTCCGTACAATGCAACTTAGCCTACAACAAAAAATGATGCAAGGCCAAGAAATCACTGAAGAAGACAACCAACAAGCACAAGAAGTTGTAGCTCGCATTCAACAAGATGCTAAAATTACAAAATTAATGGAAACTGAGCAACGCCTAAACGTTGTAATCGGTGACGTTAACAAAATTATCATGAAGCCACTTGAAGAATTATATAGCGCGCAACAACAAGCGTAATAGTGGAAGACGCTCCTAGTTTAGGAGCGTCTTTTTTGTTTAGGGAATTTAATAGTTATATCACAAAAGCTCCCTTTCAAAATAGCCATTTCTTATTGATTATTTTGAAAGGGATATGTAACACATCGGTTAATTTTTTTTATTGCTGTTAATTAAAGTTTTAATATTTTTTTCGTTCAAAAACTTTTCAATCTCTTTTTGTTTCCTCCCATTTATTTTCTCAAGGCGTTTCGTAAAAGAAAAATTGGCCTTGAATAAGTTACCATCTTGGGCGAGTTTGTCTAATTCTTGATCTAGCTCTACGAAAATATCCGTAGATGATGACATAAATTCATAGATTTCTTTTGAAGGTTTTTTATAATCATTAGGTAAATTATTATTACTAATAAACTCATGGAAATTCATATCGTTTTGTTTCGCTAAATCAATTAGTTTTTGTAATTTTTCTCGGTCAGATTCAGTGAAATTCTTATCAGAATTTGTTGAAGCGAGAGGAATTATATTTTCAGATAACTCCCAACTATAATCTATATAATTTTTTATATTTTGTCTCATTTCGTCTTCACTAATATTTTCATTTTTCTTTGAGGAACTAAATATATTTTCTGGAACTTTAATAGCAACATCTTTGATAGATTGTACATCATTTTTTTCCTTAGGCTGTACACTGTTTGAACAAGCTGATAGAAATAACATTGTAAGTAACATGAGTGGGTATAAAATATAATTTTTCATCTTAATCTCCTTTTGCATTAGTGTCGTTGCAAAATAGCTACATTCCATTTCAAATATTTAACTAAAGCTACGTATAGATGTTTTATTATTTGATAACATATGACTGATATTAGTAAGCCGATGCAAAAGGCTATGAATACATTGTAAACATCGGAATAACTGATTTGATGAAACCCTTTAAAGAATCCTAACCCTATTAATAATATAGGTGAAATAATTAATAACGGTGTAGCAATTATAAGTGCTAGAAGAAGCGGTAATAGAAAGAGTAATACGAAAAAGGCGATAATGATAAATATAAAGTTTAAAAGACTTAAGCTCATAACAGAAAACAGTGCTGTCATAATGTTTTTTAGGCTGCGTTTCTTGTCAGCTTTACTGATTACATATGAAATATTAAGTTCTTTAGCGATAGTTTTAGGGTTTCCTAGTTTTTTAGAAATTTTCTCTTCAGATATTCCATCTTGTTTACCACTAATAAAATGAGTTTCGTACTCCGAGATAATATCCTCCTTTTCTAAATTAGGCATATTCCGTAGGGAAGAACTAAGTTGCTCTAAAAATTCACTTTTGTTCATAATAATCACTTTCCTTTATAAAATGATAAATTACAGCTGAGAATCCTATCTTTTTTCTAAACAGCACACACAATCTATATTTACTTTTTGAAAGGCGATATACTAATCGTAAATAACATTCCAAATAATGGTTATTCCATTATTTACAAATATATCACTTGCTATTATTCTTTGCAAGGTACTATAAATTTGTTAATAATGTGAATAGGTGGAAGTATTTTTGTACATTTTTAGAAGAGATATAAAAATGTTATTTTAAGATAAACAAAAGGTTGTAAGCGCATTCTTTAAATCTTGTCAAAATAATATCGAATTCATATTGTTGGAAAAATAATGCATTTGTAATATAATGATAAATGATAATTCACCACATTAATTAACTAGGTGAAGTTAAAATCTTTATTACACACATTATGAAATAAAGGGTGATTAGTTTTGAGTACAGGTGTAAAAGCAAACGACGTGAAGACAAAAACAAAAGGAGCAGATCTTGTTGTTGATTGTTTAATTAAACAAGGTGTTACACATGTTTTCGGTATTCCAGGAGCAAAGATTGACTCTGTATTTGATGTATTGCAAGAAAGAGGACCAGAGTTAATCGTTTGTCGTCATGAACAAAATGCAGCATTTATGGCAGCTGCTATTGGTAGATTAACAGGGAAACCGGGCGTATGTCTTGTAACTTCAGGACCAGGGACATCAAATTTAGCGACAGGTCTTGTTACTGCGAATGCGGAGAGTGATCCCGTTGTTGCTTTAGCTGGTGCAGTACCGCGTACGGATCGATTAAAACGTACGCATCAATCTATGGATAATGCTGCACTATTCGAACCAATCACAAAATATAGCGTAGAAGTAGAGCATCCTGATAATGTGCCAGAAGCACTTAGTAATGCATTTCGAAGTGCGACTTCCACAAATCCGGGAGCTACTTTAGTAAGTCTTCCGCAAGACGTTATGACTGCGGAAACAACTGTAGAGTCTATCGGTGCGCTTTCTAAGCCGCAGCTTGGAATCGCTCCCACAAATGATATTACATATGTAGTAGAAAAAATAAAATCAGCGAAATTACCAGTTATTTTACTCGGTATGAGAGCGAGCACAAATGAAGTGACGAAAGCTGTTCGTAAATTAATTGCGGATACAGAACTTCCTGTCGTTGAAACATATCAAGCAGCTGGTGCGATTTCACGTGAGTTAGAAGATCATTTCTTCGGCCGCGTTGGATTATTCCGTAACCAACCAGGTGATATTTTACTAGAAGAAGCAGACCTTGTTATTTCTATCGGTTATGATCCAATCGAGTATGATCCAAAGTTCTGGAATAAACTTGGCGACAGAACGATTATTCATCTTGACGACCATCAAGCAGATATCGATCATGATTACCAACCAGAGCGTGAATTAATTGGTGATATTGCCTTAACGGTAAATAGCATCGCAGAAAAGTTACCGAAACTTGTGTTAAGTACGAAATCAGAAGCAGTGTTAGAACGATTACGCGCGAAATTATCAGAACAAGCAGAAGTTCCAAATCGTGCTTCAGAAGGTGTTACGCATCCACTTCAAGTGATTCGTACACTTCGTTCTTTAATTAGTGACGACACAACCGTTACATGTGACATCGGTTCCCATTCTATTTGGATGGCGAGATGTTTCCGTTCTTATGAACCACGTAGATTATTATTTAGTAACGGCATGCAAACGTTAGGTGTTGCACTTCCTTGGGCAATCGCAGCGACTTTAGTAGAACCAGGTAAAAAAGTAGTTTCCGTATCAGGTGACGGTGGTTTCTTATTCTCAGCGATGGAGTTAGAAACGGCGGTACGTTTAAATTCTCCAATCGTCCATCTTGTTTGGAGAGACGGCACATATGATATGGTTGCATTCCAACAAATGATGAAATACGGCAGAACATCAGCTACAGAGTTTGGCGATGTTGATCTTGTTAAATATGCGGAAAGTTTCGGGGCGTTAGGTCTTCGTGTTAACACGCCTGATGAATTAGAAGGTGTATTAAAAGAAGCATTAGCAGCAGACGGCCCTGTCATTATTGATATTCCAATTGACTATCGTGACAACATTAAATTAAGCGAAAAATTATTACCAAACCAATTAAACTAATGGAGGCAGATTTGAGATGACTGTTGCGCAATTAATTGATATTGATGCAAAAAAAACGAAAATGAGTAATGAAGTATATCAAACATCTACAATGCTTGCGCTATTAGATGGTATATATGATGGTGTGATTAGCTTTGAAGATTTGAAAAAACATGGTGATTTCGGCATCGGCACATTTGATCAATTAGACGGTGAAATGATTGCATTTGATAATGGATTTTATCATTTACGTTCAGACGGTTCAGCGGAAAAAGTAGAGCCAGAAGAAACAACGCCGTTTGCAACTGTAACGTTTTTTGAAAAAGAAATGAGTTATACGGTAGAGCGTCCGATGAATCGTGAAGAAGTTGAAGCGTTATTACATGAATTAATGCCAAGTAAAAACTTATTTTACGCTATTCGAATGGACGGTACGTTCCGTGAAGTAAGAACGAGAACTGTTCCAAGACAAGAAAAACCGTATACACCACTCGTTGAAGTGACGAAATCGCAACCAATCTTTTCGTTTGAAAATACAGAAGGTACGCTTGCTGGATTTTGGACACCAGATTACGCACAAGGTATTGGGGTAGCTGGATTCCACTTACATTACATTGATGATGAAAGAAGCGGAGGCGGACATGTTTTCGACTATGTTGTAGAAAACTGCACGATCCAAATTTGTCAAAAAGCTCATATGCATTTAGCACTTCCAGAAACAGCAGATTTTATGGCGGCTGAATTATCAAGAGAAAACTTAGAGGATAATATTGCAACTGCGGAAGGTGCAGAGTAAGAGGGAAAGACTGTTCCATTTTGGAACAGTCTTCTTTTATTCGTAATGTTATTATTTTTCGATAAATCGATATTTCTTGTCGAACCGTTGATATCGCTTACTTCTTTGAAACAAACGGATGTCCCTCATAATAAAAACGCCACGGATAATGTACAGCTTCTTCTGCATAGTCGATATTAATACGAGGTCCTGCTGTTATTTTATATTGTGATGATATGTGTTCTTCTTTTGGAACTAATTCAATATGTAACGTATCACTTTGTAACGATACACCGCGTTCTTCTAAAGTAATTCCGAGGGCACGGCATAGTTTGCCAGGACCGTTCGTTAAATTTTTGTACTGCGCTTTTGTAATTTCGGTCTTATTGTAGCGCGCTAGTTTTATTTCTTCTATTCCATCTACCGGCTCAAGAGCTCGAATGAGAACACCTTGCGGGGTGCCCACTGGCGCTGTAATAACGTTAAAGCAATGATACATACCGTAAATTAAATATACGTAAGCATGCCCTGGTGCACCAAACATAACTTCTGTGCGATCTGTTCGTCTGCCTCCGTAACTATGTGCGGCCTTATCATCTGGGCCTTTATATGCTTCTACTTCTACAATGATTCCGCTTCGCTTTATTCCGTCTACAATATGAACAAGTTTTTGCCCGAGTAATTTTTTTGCGACTTCTAACGTATCGCCTTCATAAAAGGAAGGAGGTGCCTGCATTGTACTATCTCCTTTACTAAGTGTATATGTATATAGTAAACCAAATTTTCAGTAGTAATTCTAACTCGTTCTATTTATCGGGTTTATTTCATAAATTATGGATAGAGTACAACAGCGAAGAGGGGGAGTGCGACATGATTTATCGCTTACTAGCTCTTAATATAGATGGGACACTACTATACAACAATGGAAAAATTGCAAAAGGATTAAGAGAAACAATTGAATTTGTAAAAAGAAAAGATGTATACGTTACGTTATTTACGAGTCGTAATTTTCAATCCGCTCATAAAGTAGCAAAGGCGTTAAAATTAGATTCTATATTAGTGACACATGGTGGTGCTTTCGTTTCAGCAACGTTAGATAAGCCGCACGTTCAAAGAAGATTATCTGAAGAGAAGACTTTTAACATTGTGCAAGTGTTAGAGCACTTTGATTGTAACGTACGTATTTCTCATGAACGGTTTTCAATCGGAAATCGTGAGAGAAATACACCAAACTTAATTGCGCGCACTGTATTATCAAGTGCAGACCCGTTATTTTATCCAGTTCAATTTGTAGATTCGTTAGGTGATGCGCTTCGTGACCATCCGGTAGCGGCGCCAAAAATTGATGTTCTTTTCCAAACTAAAGGTGAAAAAGAACGCGGGCTAAATACATTAAGAAAAGCATTCCAAGATGTAGAGTATGTTGAATGTGATTCAAAACGAATAGAAATTTTACCGCAAAATGTATCAAAGTTACGTGGATTACAATTGCTTGGAGAGCATTTAAATATTTCGCTAAATGAAATGGTTGCGATTGGAGATAGTATGGAAGATTTAGAGGTTATTGAAAACGTGGGACTTGGGGTAGCGATGGGGAACGCGCCTGTAGAATTAAAGCAAGCAGCAGATTGGATTACACGTTCAAATAGCGAAAACGGTGTAGAGTATATGATTAAAGAGCATTTCCGTAAGCAATTCCCGCTTCCGTTTTTGAAGAATCATAAAAATACACCGAAACGATGACAGAAAAACGTAGCTTTTTGGCTACGTTTTTTTGTTTATCTTATTAAAAACAGTGAAAGCGTTTTAAAATATGAATTGTGTATGAAATCTATACAATTCACTTGAATCCTTTAGAAAACTAATGTAAAGTGGATGATGTTGCCAAAACAGTTACACCACATGAAATATTCTTCAGATTAATTTTATTGGGCTCCCATACGTAAAAGTATTTCCGCATGACAGTTTAGTTCACGTATTATTTCAAAAATGAATTGTAGCAATCTTATTAAGTAGTTGTAGTGTTTCTTTGTTTTATTTAAATGGATTATTTTAAGTTAATGTGAGTAAGGTTTGGTACATATGATATGTACTTCTTTTTGTGGTTTTAGGAAGTTTAAAAGGGGGAATGAATTTCTTGAGGAAATCATTTAATCAAAAAATTAAAAAGTTAAGTAGTAGTTTAATAGTTGTATTACTAATATGTATGAATTTTTTAATCCATTTACCATTTAAAGCAGAGGCAGCTACAACAGAATTAAAAGGTTTAGGTGATGTATCTTATTACAACGCCATCATTTTTGGAGATCATAGTGCAACGAGTGCGGATATTGAAGGTGCGATGGCTGTTCAGAAAAATATGAACGCATCAAGTTATACAGTCGTAGCGGCTGCAACTGGAGCAAATAACTTAGCTGGAGCAACTTGGGTAGATGAAGGATATCCATCATTATTACTAGGCGGTCAATTTACGAAAGCGGGAGCAGGACAAGTAATTATTCAAGATGGAACAGTGGCGATGACAAAAGACGGTGACCCAGATGGCGCAATGAAAACATCATATGACCGTATCTCTTATAAAGAGCAAGCGGAGATTGATGCTAAGTTTAAAGAATTTAGAAAAGACGTTGATAGCGTAATTGAGGATGCGGGCCAATTACATACTGATAAACCAAAATCGGGTATGACCTTTGGAATCGGTGAAGATGTAAAGAATCCTAATATTTATGTCTCTTCAGGATTAGAAGGGCAAGAACCATTCAATGTAAAGGATGTTTATCTTCCAAATGTAAGTAACAAAGATTTTATTGTTATTCATTCAGATGCAGAAGAAGTTAATTTTGGTGGCGGTGCAATCCTGTATGATACGACAGATAAGGGCGGGTTCACATTAGTTAATACCTCTCAAGCATATGACCCTAATTCCTTCTTCACTGAGTTAGCTAGTAAAGTCATTTGGGTGTTCCCTAATGCTAAAAAGATAACAACTAAAGGATATGGTGTAGTAGGTAGTGTGTTTGCACCTAATGCAGTTGTAGAAACAAAAGGTGGTTCTATTAATGGACAAGCCTATGTTGGAGGATTACACCAAAGAGATGGTTTTGAGGTTCATAACTTTAAATTTAACTGGCCAAAGTGGAATAAGCCAGCAGCTGAAAAAGGACATTTATAAATTAAAAAAGTTGATGAAAACGATGAAAATATTGTTTTAAAAGACGCAAAATTTGATGTTATAGACAAAGATAATAACGTTGTGGCTACTGTTACAACAAACGAAAAGGGTATTGCGGAAGTTAAAGATTTACCACTTGGTGACTATTTTGTAAAAGAAATAAATGCACCAGAAGGATATATAAAAGTTGATACACCAGTCAAAGTAACAATTGATAATACAAACGTAATTGAACTTGTTATGAAGAATACGAGAAAAGTAGAGAATGGCCAATTTAAATTATTGAAAAAAGATAGTGAATCTGGTCAACTTCTACCAGGTGCAAAATTTGATGTTATCGATAAAGATGGGAAAGTTGTGGAAACAATTGTTACAGATGATAAAGGTGAAGCCTTATCGAAACAACTTCCAGTTGGAAGCTATACATTAAAAGAAGTAGAAGCACCGAAAGGATATGAATTATCATCTAGTTCAGTTTCTGTTGATGTAGAGGCCAATAAAGTAGTGACTGTAGATGTGGTGAATAAAAAGATCCCCGAAAAAGTAACGGGTCAATTCGAAATCGTGAAAGTAGATGCGGAAGATAAAACGAAAGTATTATCAGATGCAGAATTCGAAGTGTATAAAGATGGTAAAAAAGTAGATACGTTACGAACAGATAAAACTGGTAAAGTAGTTTCACAGAAATTAGAGCCAGGAAAGTACACATTAAAAGAAACGAAAGCACCACAAGGATATAAGTTGTTAAAAGAAGAAATTGAAGTCGTTGTGGAAGCAAACAAAGTAGTAGAAGTACAAGTAGAAAACGCAAAAGAACTAGGAAGCTTACAAGTAATCAAAAAGGATTCGGAGAGTGGAAAAGTTCTAGCAGGTGCAGAATTTAAATTAAAGAACGAAGCTGGTCAAGTAGTTGGAGAAGCGAAAACAACGAATAAAGACGGTGTTGTGAAATTCGAAAACTTAGTGCCAGGAAAGTACACGTTAGAGGAAACGAAAGCGCCGGAAGGTTATAAAGCGTTAGAAGTAACAGTAGAAGTAAATGTTGTAGCAAATGAAGTAGTAAAACAAGAAGTTATGAATGAAAAAGTGAAAGAAGAAATTACAGGTCAATTAGAAATTACAAAGGTAGACGCTAATAATACAAATAAAATATTAGCAGGCGCAGTGTTTGAAATTTGGAAAGACGGAACAAAAATCGACACATTAACAACAAACAAGAGCGGTAAAGCGACTTCTAAGAAGTTAGAACCAGGAGATTACACTTTAAAAGAAATCCAAGCGCCAGAAGGATATACTTTATCCGATAAGGAAATGAAATTTACGATTTCTAATGAAAAAATTGAAGTTGTAAAGCTTCAAATTACAAATGAAAAAGATACAGAAAAAGGTCCGGAAAAACCAGGTGAAGGAACAGAGAAGCCGGGTGAAGGAACAGAAAAGCCAGGTGAAGGAACAGAAAAGCCAGGTGAAGGAACAGAAAAGCCAGGCGAAGGAACAGAAAAGCCAGGTGAAGGAACAGAGAAGCCAAGTGAAGGAACAGAGAAGCCAGGTGAAGGAACAGAAAAGCCAGGCGAAGGAACAGAAAAACCAGGCGAAGGAACAGAAAAACCAGGTGAAGGAACAGAGAAGCCAGGTGAAGGAACAGAGAAACCAGGTGAAGGAACAGAAAAACCAGGTGAAGGAACAGAAAAACCAGGTGAAGGAACAGAAAAGCCAGGTGAAGGAACAGAAAAGCCAGGTGAAGGAACAGAGAAGCCAGGTGAAGGAACAGAAAAGCCGGGTGAAGGAACAGAAAAACCAGGTGAAGGAACAGAGAAGCCGGGTGAAGGAACAGAAAAACCAGGTGAGGGAGTAGAAAAACCTAATTTACCAGAAAAAGGACAAGGTTCTTCTAATAATCAACAACTTCCAGCTACAGGACACAATACGAATTACGTTCCATTCATCGGTTTTATGCTTCTGCTATTAGGAATACGTTTAAGATTCATGGCTAAAAATAGCTAAAAGATGTATAAAAGGCATCAGAGATATATAATCTCTGATGCCTTTTAAGTGAATACAGATAAAATGAAAATATCTATATGGAATGATAAATATGTTAAGCTTCAATTACGCTAAGCATTCTGTTTATAAATGCAGCTGCGTGTGCACGTTGTGATGGTCCTTTTGGTACGAATTGATTAAATTCATTACCTTTTACAATTCCGTATCCATACACTCTTTGTACTTCTTCTTTAGCGTAAATTAAGTTTTGGTCTACGAATGGTAGTTCAACTTGTTTTGCAAAAATACCAGCGTGTTTTAGAGAACGATCGATCATAATAACAGCTTCTTCGCGTGTAATTGTAGTATTTGGATCAAATGTATTATCACCACGTCCGCGGATTATACCTGCGCTTGCTGCACGATTAATACCGTCTCTTAACGATGGGTGTACTTGTTCTAAGTCTGTGAAATTAGCATTTCCACTTGGTAATTGTAAAGCACGAGTAATTAGTGTAGCAAATTCAGCACGCGTTACAAGACGTTCTGGGAAGTACTTGCCGTTCCCTTCTCCTTGCATAATGCCTCTAGCTGCTAATTGACGAATGTCTTGTTCATACCATCCACCTGTAATGTCATCAGTTACGGGATTTTTTTGATTTTCCTTATAGTATGTTTCAGTTCCTTTTAAGAAAGCATCCCATTGTCCGCGTTGAATCATAAACGCAGGGCAGTTTTTTCCTGACCAAAATTGGTGTTTTTGGACCTTATCTAGAGAAATATTTAAGTCGTTCATTAAATAAGCTGCCAATTTACGGGCATTTTCTACCGCTTTTTCATAGTTTCCATCTTGATTAACGGCAATTTCAATTCCGATAGATTCATAGTTTCCAGTTTTATTTCCAGCATGCCATCCAACTTCATTTACTGGAAGATGTTGGTAAATCTCTTTATCATCTACTGTGAAATGCCAAGATGCGGCGCGATCAGCTGTTCCGCGTGCTTGATTATCTAAGAATTTTGCATGATTTAGAGCATTGGCACCCTTCGCTGTATTAGCTGTTTCGTGAATCGTAATATATTTAGGTACCATCGGGTAGCCAGGGCGAATATCGTCATTTCCTTTTGGGACAATCATTTCTTTAAATGTAACGCCATAAATATTGTTTGTTTGTAGAGCTTCTGGCGATCTCAATAAACTATTTTTAGCAGTACGACTGTTTTTTAATAATGAAGCTTTTGTACCTTCAAATGTAGCAGAAGGTGCATAAATCCATTTTGCTGTTTCATTTATTTGGACTTTAAACCAATTTCCAGCTTGTTCAGTAGGAGTTATGACTTGTGGCTGTAGTTTCCCTTCTTCTTTAAATGATTGGAACGGAAGGGCATGTATGGAAGCTTCTTCTTTTACGATTAATTTTTGATTAGATAGTTTATGAATCTCTTGAACTTCTAAGCTATTATCATTGTTATCTATCCATCCAGCGCCAGTTGGCGTCGTTATGTAATAAGCATTTCCTTTTTTCTTTGTCGCCGTTACGACTTGTTCTGTAATCTCGATATTCGATTTGTTTTTTAAATCATTCGCGGTATATAATGAATGTTTTTTTGAAGTGTATAGTAGGAATTGGCTAGTAACCTCGATATCTTCTTCATGAGTACTATGCTCATTAACATGCTCTTTAATACTTTTAAAAACTTGATCTTCCGTATATACTTCAGCGGATTTTTCAGCACTCTCTGCAAATGAATAAGTAGGTGCAAGAACAGTTTGTAATGCAAGAGAGAGAGTTAAAACACTATAAAATTTCTTTTTCATATTTTTTTTAACACATTAGATTATGGAATCTAGTGTTAACATTCCTCCTTTTTATATTGTATTTTCACTATGTATCGATTTTAGTACTAATAAATTTTAACAAGAGAAAATCATGATGTCTATATACATGAGCGATATTCATAAAAAGAATTATTTGAAAAAATGTAAGAGATACAGGTAAAACCTTCTGTATTGACCTGTAAACGCCCTTCAAGTAAACTAAAGAGAGTTTGCAAATGAAAAGGTGATAATGTTGTTAATTTCAATTAAAACGTTACAAGATGATCGTTTTTTACGTCCGCTACAAAATATTGGCGGCTTATTTTTTGAAGATAGTACGATTGGATTTGAACAAGAGGAAGCAAATCTTATCGTTGATATACACATTGAGGATAATGTGAAAGCATCCGCTCGATTAACGGATGTTAGCACAGGAAATGTGTATGAAGAAACATTCTCGAAAGATTTATCTGCTTTCACAGATGAAAAAGAGCGTATGAAGCAAGTGAAGCATGTTGTTTCTTATGTATATCTTTCTGTTCTTCAGCAGTTAACTGGTATTGAACAAAGCTGGGGTATTTTAACGGGAGTACGTCCGACGAAACTTCTTCATAAAATGCTTCAAAATGGTATGTCAAAAGAAGAAGCGCATCAAGAGCTTCGTGAAAGTTATTTAATTCATGAAGAGAAAATTGAACTTCTTCAGCGCATTGTTGATTGCCAATTAGCAGTTGTTCCGGATTTATACCGTTTGAAAGAAGAAGTAAGTATTTATATCGGTATTCCGTTCTGCCCAACGAAATGTGCATATTGTACATTCCCGGCTTATGCGATTAATGGACGCCAAGGCTCTGTTGATTCGTTCTTGGGTGGTTTACATTATGAAGTTCGTGAAATTGGTAAGTTTTTAAAAGAAAAAGGTGTAAAAGTTACGACGATTTATTACGGCGGCGGTACACCTACAAGTATTACAGCAGAAGAGATGGATATGCTGTATGAAGAAATGTATGAAGCGTTCCCAGATGTGAAAAATGTGCGTGAAGTAACAGTTGAGGCAGGTCGCCCAGATACGATCACGCCAGCAAAGCTAGAAGTTTTAAATAAATGGAATATTGACCGTATTAGTATTAATCCGCAGTCATACCATCAAGAGACACTAAAAGCAATTGGACGTCATCATACTGTAGAAGAAACAATTGAGAAATACCATTTAGCTCGTGAAATGGGAATGAACAATATTAATATGGACTTAATTATTGGTCTTCCTGGTGAAGGGTTAGATATCTTCAAACATACGTTAGATGAAACAGAAAAGTTAATGCCAGAATCATTAACAGTTCATACGTTATCATTCAAACGTGCTTCTGAAATGACGCAAAACAAACGTAAATATAAAGTAGCAGGTCGCGAAGAAATTACAGCGATGATGCACGAAGCAGAAGAGTGGACGCAAAAGCATAATTACGTACCATATTACCTATATCGTCAAAAGAATATTTTAGGTAACTTAGAGAACGTTGGTTATGCAATGCCGACGCAAGAAAGTATTTACAACATTGTCATTATGGAAGAAGTACAATCAATTATCGGACTTGGTTGTGGTGCATCAAGTAAATTTGTTCATCCGAAGACAGGAGCAATTACGCACTTCGCAAATCCGAAAGATCCAAAATCATATAACGATGGCTTTGTGAAATATACAGAAGATAAACTGAAAATTTTAGAAGAGCTATTTGCATAAGAAGAAAGAGGTTGTTCCGAGTCGGAACAACCTCTTTTTTATCCTGCAGTAACGGGCGGTCCGATTATATCTTGTCAGTTTTTGTCGGTAAGTCGATATATTCGAAAAATCGCTGATATAATTCGAGTTGCGCTGATATATTTTGAAAATCGCTGATATATTTCAAGTTACGGTCGATATATCTGGAAAATCGCCGGTATAATTTCATTTACCGTCTAGCGGTACCGTATGTAAAACTATGTCGATAATAATCAGAAAAATTAGTCAAAACATTAAAGGACAATGTCTACTTATGGACGAAATGATAGATTTATGAAAGAGAAAAGGGGGAAATTGTTGGCATGTACATGACGATAGGGAGAATTTTTGATTTATCAGTTGGTAAGTATCCGAATAAAGAGGCGTTAGTGGAACCTGAAAAGAATATTCGCTGGACGTATAAACAGTGGGATGAACAAATAAATAAAACAGCGCACGCTCTATTAGAAGAAGGGGTAAGAAAGGGAGATACTGTATCTGTTTACTTATATAATTGCCGTGAATTTGTAAACGTTTACTTAGCCTGTGCGAAAATTGGAGCGATCTTTAACCCGATTAATTTCCGCTTAAAAGCAAAAGAAGTATCTTATATTCTTCAGGACGCATCCTCGAAAGTCGTTGTCTTTGAAAAAGCAGTTGAGTCAACTATTGCTATAATTGAAAGAGATTTTCCAAATACATCTTTTTGGTCTATAGAAAACGATAAACCTTCCTATGCAAGCTCCTACCATGAAAAAGTGAATGCAGCATCTTCTGAGAAAGTAAATATCGAAATTGATGAAATGGATTATTGTTCAATGCTTTATACGAGCGGTACGACAGGTCATCCGAAAGGCGTATTACATCGTCATCGCGAAATGACTGAGCATAGTATGATTTGTACGTATTTCCTTAAATATAATAGAGATAGTGTAGGGCTTGTTGTGGCGCCTTTATATCACTGTGGTGAATTAAATGCTGGAATCATACCACGCATTCAAGTTGGTGGAAAGAATGTTATTTTGCATCATTTTGATACAGAAACAGTATTACATACGATTCAAGAAGAAAAGATTACGACGTTCTTTGCAGCGCCGACGATGTGGAATATGTTGTTGCAAAAAGATTTAGCTCAGTATGATTTAACTTCGATGAAGATTGGTATATACGGCGGAGCAGCAATGGCACCGGCGTTAGTAAAAGAATGTAAAGAACGTCTTTATATTGATCTTGTTCAAATATACGGAATGACAGAAATGGGGCCAGTTGTTGCGTTTCTCGTAGAGGAGGATCAAATTACGAAAGCTGGTTCAGCAGGCACGCCATGCTTTAGCCATGAAGTTCGTATTGTGAAACCGAACGAGGATGCACCGGCAGAACCAGAGGATGTATTACCTCCTTATGAAGTGGGAGAAATTATTTTGCGCGGCCCAACTATGATGGCTGGCTATCATAATCGTGAAGAAGCGAATAAAAAATCGATGTATAAAGGATGGTATCATTCGGGTGATCTAGGCTATTTTGATAAAGACGGTTATTTATTCGTTGCTGATCGCGTTGATGATATGGTAATTAGCGGTGGCGTAAATATTTATCCTCGTGAAATTGAAGATTTCCTTCATAGTCATCCTGGTATATTAGATGTGGCGGTACTTGGTGAGCCAGACGAATTATGGGGAGAGCGTGTTGTGGCAGTTATTGTGAAGAAAGATGAAACAATAACAGAAGCTGATTTAGAAACGTATTGCAAAGAAAGTGATGAACTAGCAGATTATAAACGTCCGCGTCATTATTTATTTGTAGATGAACTCCCTCGTAATGCGAGCGGGAAGTTGCAGAAATTTGTGCTGAGGGAGTCATTGAAAGGTGCGAAAAAATAAAAAATGAAGGATACCCCATATCTATGGGGTACCCTTCATTTTTCTATATTAAACAGAAGAAACAATATCTTTGTTAATTCTCATTTCTTCTTGGTGAAGGTTAATTAGCGCATTTGAAATAAGGTGGAAAAACAAAGTGGATGTAATACAAAAAAGAAAAGACACCTTAAGGTGCCTCTCTCCGACTTGAACCATTTCATTTCATACGAATCTATCCGTATTACCATTACCCCTTTGTTATGAGTGTAAACACATACTATAAAGCAGAATCGTCTATATACACTAGATTGTTAGTTCACAAAAGACAAGAGATTTGAGATCAATATTGAAGTGACGCCACATCCCCTATAATAATTGATATGTTACGCCTTTTAAAAGAATCTGCTTTATAGAACGTGCCCACAAGTTATATTTTACTACATGTAATATTCATTTAGTGTATTTTTTGATGAATATGTATAATTACATAAACTGTATGAAAAAAAGAGAGTATACTCTGATGTTGTGTAATAAAGATAAAGCCCGCCTACGGAATGAAGTGACCCCCGAAAGTTAGACAGGTCGTTTCATTAGGCAGCCTCTAGGGTATGAGCCCGGTATTGTACTGGGCTCATACCCTTTAATTTTGCCTTAATTCTTTTATG